>JBFZCK010000174.1:0-4746 GCA_041307965.1 Burkholderiales bacterium
ACCCCAAGCCACACACACACGTCGCCACATCTCATTCACCCCTGGAAGGCACCAAAATATCGCGCTGCCCGCTGGACGTGAGGGCACTGACCATGCCAGCGTTCTCCATCTCTTCGAGCAAACGCGCGGCGCGGTTGTAACCAATTTTCAGCTTGCGCTGCACATACGAAATGCTGGCCTTGCGGTCCTTGAGCACGATGGCCACCGCTTGGTCGTAGAGCTCGTCTTTTTCGCTGTCACCGCCCCCAAACATGTCGCCGGTTTCACCGCCACCGTCCACCGTGCCGCCTTCGAGCAAACCCTCCACGTAGTTGGGCTCGCCGCCCTGCTCTTTCAAATACGCCACCACGCGGTGGACTTCGTCGTCGCTGACAAAGGCACCGTGCACACGGATCGGGAAACCCGTGCCACTGGGCATGTAGAGCATGTCGCCCATGCCGAGCAAGCTCTCGGCGCCCATCTGGTCGAGGATGGTGCGGCTGTCGATCTTGCTGCTGACCTGGAAGGAAATGCGGGTGGGGATGTTGGCCTTGATCAGGCCAGTGATCACGTCCACACTGGGCCGCTGGGTCGCCAAAATCAGGTGGATGCCGGCGGCGCGCGCCTTCTGTGCCAAACGGGCGATCAACTCTTCGATCTTCTTGCCCACCACCATCATCAGGTCGGCCAACTCGTCGATGACCACCACGATGTAGGGCAAAGTCTCGAGCGGCTCGGGCTGATCTGGATTGAGGCTGAAGGGGTTGCCAATCAGCTCTCCGCGCTCACCCGCTTCTTCAATTTTGCTGTTGTAGCCCGCGAGGTTGCGCACGCCCATTTTGCTCATGAGCTTGTAGCGGCGCTCCATTTCGCCCACGCACCAGTTCAGGCCGTGTGCGGCTTGCTTCATGTCGGTGACCACGGGCGCGAGCAAATGCGGGATGCCTTCGTAGACGCTCATCTCAAGCATCTTGGGGTCGATCAGCAGCAAGCGCACGTCTTTGGCGTCGGCCTTGTAGAGCAAAGACAAGATCATCGCGTTGATGCCCACCGACTTGCCCGAGCCGGTCGTACCCGCCACCAAGCAGTGCGGCATCTTGGCCAAGTCGGCCACCACCGGCAAGCCGCTGATGTCTTTGCCCAAGCCCATGGTGAGCAAGGAGCGCGCGTCGTTGTACACGGACGAGCCCAAAATTTCGCTGAGCTTGATGGTTTGGCGCTTGGCGTTGGGCAACTCCAAGGCCATCAGGTTTTTGCCCGGTATGGTTTCGATCACGCGGATGGACACCAAAGACAAGGACCGCGCCAAGTCACGGCCCAAGTTGACGATTTGTGAACCCTTGACGCCCGTGGCCGGCTCGATCTCGTAACGGGTGATGACCGGACCGGGGGCTGCTGCGACCACGCGAACGTCCACACCAAAATCTTTGAGCTTTTTCTCGATCAAGCGGCTGGTCATCTCCAGCGTCTCAGGCGAAACGGTGGAAGCCTGTGCGGGCGCACTGTCGAGCAAATCGACCTGCGGCAGCTTGCTGTCGAGCATTTCTTGGAACAGGGGCTTTTGGCGCTCTTTGGCCACGCGCTCGCTGCGTGGCACATCCACCAACACCGGTTCAATCACGACCGGTGGCTGGTGTTGCTCTTCAATTTCGATGCGCTCTTCGGCCAAAACCACCTCTCGCTCGCGGGCGGCGCGCTCGCCGATCAGCTGGTCCTCTTGGACTTCGCGCCGCTCACGTCGTGAATCGAACCAAGCATCGAGTTGCTCGCCAATGTGCTGCGCCAAGCTCAGCCAAGAAAACCGCAACACGACGGTGGTGCTGGCCACGATCAGGATCAGCGAAACCAAGGCCGACCCCGTGAAACCCAAACCATTCATGAGCCATGGGCCCAAGATCTGGCCCAACACGCCACCGGTATCACCGGGCAAACGCTCGGCCAAGGTGTACAGCCGCGTCCACTCCAAGGTGGTGCTGGCGGCCAAAAGCACGGTCAACGATAACCAGAAACCCACCGCGGCATCGCGCCAACGTTGCCAAGGCTTCAAGGGGGCATCGCGTTCAGCGGAGCCTTGGACGGGCTCGCGACCTCGCAACCAACGCGCCAAGGCCGACAGCCATTGGCGCAATCCGATGAGCCACAGCCACCAGACCGAAAACCCCAACAGGTAATAAGCCGCATCGGCGAACACCGCGCCCCATTGGCCCATCCAATTGGAAACATCGCCGGGCAATCCCGTCGTGCTCCAAGCCGAGTCGTTCATGGAATGGCTGGCCAGGGCGAAGAACACCGACAACAAGAGCAACGCCCCCAATATCAAGGCGATTTCTTGGGCAAACCGCTGAAACACGGGGGGTGTGCGTGGGCGGCGGTCGGCGTTGAGGGTGTTGATGGGTCGGTTCATGGGCACGCAAACAAACGGAGCCTTCAAGCTTAACCGAAGGCACCCCCAGCCTTGGGGGGGTCATCAGGCCATGGCCGGCATGCGGTCTTTGCGGATCCAGGTGCAGCCCTGCTCACCTATTTCAATAAAACCGGATTTTTCAAAATCTTTCATGACACGGCTGACCATTTCCCGCGAGGCCCCGATCATTTTGGCCAAATCTTGACGGGAGACCCGGTCGCGAATCACCATGGGGCCCGTCGCCGGGGTATCGGCCATATCCAAGAGCGCCGTGGCCACGCGACCATACACGTCCGACAAGGCCAAGGACTCAATTTTTCGGTCGGCTTGGCGCAAGCGCTGCACCAAACCCCGCATCACGCCATAAGACAGAGAAGAGTTTTCGGCCAAACAACGGGCGAAAGCTTGTGACTCCAGCACCAACACATCACAAACCGTGTCGGCCCTGACCGTGGCGCTGTGCGGCTCGTTGTCGATCAGGCTCATCTCGCCCACGCACTCGCCCGGTTGCAGGTCGCTCAAGATCACTTCGCGTTGACGCAAGTCTTTGATCACCACACGGGCCTTACCAGTCAAGACGATGAACAGCGCATTGGAGCGTTCGCCTTGGGTCAACAAATTTTCACCCCGCTTGTAGCGCTGTTTGTTGGCGCGCTGGCTGAGCAAGGCCGCCTCCGCCTCGGTGAGCATGGAGAAGATGGGTATGCGTCGGATCAAATCCAGATGGGTCAACAAGGACATGTGGCGTTTCCTCTCAGGATGTCGGTCAACAGACTCTTACAATGAACCCAAGATCCCCAAACCTTGGGGACCTCGCATTTGGCCAGAACCATCGGCGTTCGCCGTCGCGCCAACCACAAAAACATTCTTTGGTATTCGATTTCAATATGAAACACTCGAAAGTACTTATTTTAGGCTCTGGCCCTGCAGGTTATACCGCCGCTGTATACGCCGCCCGCGCCAACCTCTCGCCCACCCTCATCACGGGCATTGCCCAAGGTGGTCAATTGATGACCACCACCGAGGTGGACAACTGGCCGGCCGACGCCAACGGCGTTCAAGGCCCCGAGCTGATGCAGCGCTTCTTGGCACACGCCGAGCGCTTCAACACCGAGATGGTGTTCGACCACATCAATGAAGTGCAACTCGGCCAGCGCCCGTTTGTCCTCAAAGGCGATGCCGGCAGCTACAGCTGCGACACCTTGATCATCTGCACCGGCGCCTCAGCCAAGTACCTGGGACTGCCCTCAGAAGAGGCCTTCATGGGCAAAGGTGTCTCGGGTTGCGCCACGTGTGACGGCTTTTTCTACCGTGGGCAAGACGTGTGCGTGGTGGGCGGTGGCAACACCGCTGTTGAAGAAGCCTTGTACTTGTCCAACATCGCCAACAAGGTCACGCTCATCCACCGCCGCGACACCTTCCGTGCCGAGGCCATCATGATCGACAAGCTGCACGAAAAGGTCGCGGCCGGCAAGATCGAGCTCAAACTGCACAGCACCCTGGACGAGGTCTTGGGTGACGCCAGCGGCGTGACCGGTGTGCGCTTGAAAAACGTCAACACGGGCGCGACCGAAGACGTCGCGGTCAAAGGCTGCTTCATCGCCATTGGCCACAGCCCCAACACCGACATCTTCAAAGGCCAGCTCGAGATGAAAGACGGCTACCTCGTCACCCAAGGCGGCAACAACGGCATGGCCACCATGACCAGCGTGCCCGGCGTGTTTGCGGCGGGCGACGTGCAAGACCACATCTACCGCCAAGCCATCACCAGCGCCGGCACCGGCTGCATGGCAGCCCTGGACGCCCAGCGCTTCTTGGAAAACCACCCCGTTTAAGCCAGCCCGAGAACGGGTTATAATCATCGGCTTTGCTGCTGTGGGTGACCTCAGCGGCAATCAAATGGGTTACCGCCACCCTTTTTGGCGAGGTGAGGCCGCTGGCAAACGCCATCGGCTGTATATGAGTATCGGAGTGTCCAAATGGCACGCGTCTGCGCAGTAACGGGCAAAAAGCCCATGGTGGGAAACAACGTTTCCCACGCCAACAACAAAACCAAGCGCCGGTTCTTGCCGAACCTGCAATACCGTCGTTTCTGGGTTGAGAGCGAAAACCGCTGGGTGCGTTTGCGCGTCTCTGGCGCCGCATTGCGCTTGATCGACAAAAACGGCATCGACTCTGTGCTCGCAGACCTGCGCGCTCGCGGTCAAGCTTAAGGAGAACCACCATGGCAACCAAAGGCACACGCGAAAAGATCAAGCTGGAATCCACCGCTGGAACCGGCCACTTCTACACCACGACCAAAAACAAAAAGACCACGCCCGACAAGATGTTGATCAAGAAATTTGATCCCGTCGCTCGCAAGC
>JBFZCK010000175.1:0-2727 GCA_041307965.1 Burkholderiales bacterium
CTACGGAAGCCACCGTCGTTGCCGCCGCCGCCGAAGCCGCCGCCGCCTTCACGACGACCGCCGCCGAAGCCGCCGCCGCCGGTGCGGGGAGGACGTGCTTCCATGGGGCGAGCTTCGTTCACGACGAGGCTACGGCCACCCAAAGATTGGCCATTCATGCCTTCGATAGCGGCTTGCGCTTCGGCATCGCTGCCCATTTCCACAAAGCCGAAGCCTTTGGAACGGCCAGTGTCACGCTCCATCATGACCTTGGCGCTGTTGACAGAACCGAAGTCGCCAAAAGCTTGTTGCAGGTCTTCGTCGCGAACGGTGTATGGCAGATTGCCAACGTACAGTTTGTTGCCCATTTAGGGACTCCTCAAAATACACAGAAAAAATAGCGATGGGGCCCCGATAGCACAACAAAAACTGAATTGACGCTGTAGCACGCGAAACTGACCGATCACTTGTCATGCGAGGTCTACAGACGCTCGCCAAGGCATTATGCGCTGAATGTATTGATGCAAGTGACTTTTTCACTTTTGCAACCTTGCCCCACAAAGGGTGACGTTCAATAACAACACTTCCTCTGGAAAGCCCTTGGCCTATACTGATAACCGCGCCGATTTGATCCGAATTGCGGGCGCGTTTAAAAATGCCGCTAAAGGGGAGACCCCGGTCTCGCTGGCAGCGGCGCCGGGTTTTTTTGTTTCAGGACCTCGCTCGACGAGGATGCTCAATTGATCGTCACGCCCCGTACGTACCGATTTGACCAAGCCCTGCCCTTGCGCAGTGGCGCCGTGTTGCCCGCTTATGAGCTGGTGGTGGAAACTTACGGCGAACTCAATGCCGACAAGTCCAACGCGGTGTTGATTTGTCATGCCCTCAACGCTTCGCACCACGTCGCTGGTCGGCACGCCGACGCACAAGGCCAGCCCATCCCGCGCAGCGAAGGCTGGTGGGACAACATGATTGGCCCCGGCAAAGCCGTGGACACCAACCGTTGGTTCGTCATTGGCGTCAACAACTTGGGCTCGTGCTTCGGTTCGACCGGCCCCACCCACACCAACCCAGCCACGGGGCAACCTTGGGGCGCAGACTTCCCCGTGGTGACGGTGGAGGACTGGGTCAACGCCCAAGCCCGTTTGCTCGACGCCATGGGCATCCATACCTTGGCCGCCGTCATGGGCGGCAGCTTGGGCGGCATGCAAACCTTGTCGTGGACCTTGCAATACCCCGATCGCGTCAAGCACGCGGTGGTGGTGGCCAGCGCGCCCAACCTGAACGCCGAAAACATCGCGTTTAACGAAGTGGCGCGCCGCGCCATCGTGACCGACCCCGACTTCCATGACGGCCATTACCTGCGCCACGGCACCTTGCCGCGCCGGGGCTTGCGAATCGCGCGCATGATCGGCCACATCACCTACCTCAGCGACGACGTGATGAACGAAAAGTTTGGTCGCACGCAAAAACCCGAGGATGGTCAAACCGAGGCCTTGGCCGAGCAGGCCTACCGCTACTCCACCCAAGCGGTGGAGTTTCAGATTGAGAGCTACTTGCGCTACCAAGGCGACAAGTTCAGCGAGTACTTCGACGCCAACACCTATTTGTTGATCACCCGGGCCTTGGACTACTTCGACCCGGCACGCGAACACGGCGGCCGCTTGAGCGCCGCGCTGGCCCAAGCCCGTGCGAAGTTTTTGCTCATCAGCTTCACCACCGACTGGCGGTTTTCGCCTGCGCGCAGCCGCGAAATCGTCAAGGCCTTGCTCGACAACCGGCGCGACGTGAGCTACGCCGAGATCGACGCGCCGCACGGGCACGACGCCTTTTTGCTCGACGATGCGCGCTACCACCAAGAGGTGCGGGCGTATTTTGAAAAAACCGTCTCGCAGGGGGTGGCATGAGCGACAACAACGTGATGCACAGCATCGCCCGCTTGGTGCCCGAGGGCTCTCGCGTGCTCGACTTGGGTTGTGGCGACGGTGCCATGCTGGCTTACCTGCAAGCGCAGCGCGGTTGCTCGGGCTATGGCGTGGAGATCGACGACGACAAGGTGCAAGCTTGCTTGCGCCGTGGCATCAACGTGCTGCAGCTCAACCTGGAAGATGGTTTGGCCATGTTCGAAGACAACTCTTTTGATGTGGTGCTGCAGATCGACACGCTGCAACACCTGCGCAACACCGAAACCATGTTGCGCGAAACCGCGCGCGTGGGCCGACAAGGCATCGTGGCCTTCCCCAACTTTGCGCACTGGCCCAACCGATGGGCGGTGATGCTGGGGCGCATGCCGGTGACCAAGCGGCTACCCTACCAGTGGTACGACACGCCCAACATCCGCGTGGGCACCCACGCCGACTTTGAGGTGCTCGCGCGCCGCAACGGCTTGAGCATCGAGCGCACCTTTGGTTTGCACGAAGGCCAAGAGATCCACGCCTGGCCCAACTGGCGGGCCAGCACGGCCGTGTTTTTGTTTTCCCGCTGAGGAGCTTTTATGAACGCACGCACCCCCGACACGGTTTTGAACGCAGCGCAGTTGCAAGCCGATGTGAACGCGGCGTGGGGCGAGCGCATCGTGCCGGCATTGACCGACTACATCGCGGTGCCCGCCAAATCCCCGATGTTCGACCCCGATTGGGCCAGCCACGGCCATTTGGAGCGGGTCTTGCAAAGCGCGGCCGATTGGGTGCAGGCCCAGCGCGTGCCGGGCTTGCGCTGCGAAATCATCCGCATGAACAACGCCCAAGG
>JBFZCK010000176.1:0-3270 GCA_041307965.1 Burkholderiales bacterium
CGGCGTCGCTACTGTGAGGGCATGGGTCACGAATCAACGTGGCCTTGTGGTTCGGCCGCTGATCGCGGTGGGCCACTGTTCATCCCCCACCGAAAGTTCATCATGTCCCATTTCCAAGCCCGCATCGCCACCGTTTTGCTGTGCACCTCCGTTGTCTTTGGTTTTGTGGGCTGCTCGTCCACCCCCACCCAAGAAAGCACCGGTCAGTACCTGGACGACACCGCCATCACCGCCAAGGTGAAGGCTGCGATCTTCAATGACCCCACCATCAGCTCGGCCGAAATCAACGTCGAAACCTTCAAGGGCACAGTCCAGCTCAGCGGTTTTGTGCAGTCCGCCGACCACATGGCCAAAGCGGTCAAGCTGGTGCAAGGCGTTCACGGTGTTCGCGCCGTGCGCAACGACATGCGTGTGAAGTAAACCCCTCAGAAAGCACACCATGAACACCACCGCCAAATCCCTCAGCGACGACGCCAGCAAACTGGCCCAACAGGGCTTGGACAGCCTGAGCAGCGCTGGCAAACACGCCAGCACCGCCATGCACCAAGTTGCCCACGACACCAGCAACCTGGCGCACCGCGGCATGGACGCCTTGCGCGAAGGCAGCGAACAACTGCGCGAGTCGGGCCAACACGCTCGCCAATACACCACGGACCACATCCGCCACGACCCGATCAAGTCGGTGCTGATCGCAGCGGCCGTGGGTGCGGGCTTGATGGGCTTGCTCACCATGGTCTCGCACCTCAAAGGTGACCACCGCAGCCACCGAGGTTCGGGTCAGTGATCCACCCCGTGTTCCGCTTGGCGGCCGCGCAGCCCATGCTGCTGGCCGACCACGTGGGCGCCTACGCGGGGTTGGTGACCGAAGAGTTGTTGCTCATGGGCATGGCGCTCAAACGCCGTTGGATGTGGCAACTCTTCGGCGCCGTCTGCCTGGGCATCTCAGCGGTGCTCGCGGGTGTGTCGGTGCTCTTGTGGGCATCGATCACACCACCGGCGGGTGCGCTGTGGTGGCTGGTACTCATACCCGCGCTGCCCGGCGCCGTGGGCTTGTGGGCATGGTGGGTGGCGCGCAAGCCCACGCCGGCCATGACCTTTGCCCGGCTGCGCTTGCAATTGTTACAAGACACAGCACTGCTGGGGCGGTACACCGCATGAGCGATACCCCTCTGGAGCGTTTGGAAGACAGCCGAGCGCGCCTGCGCCAATGGTTGGAACACGACCGCACGAGCCCCGACGCTTCGCCCTTGGGTGAGACCGTGCGCAACACCCTGCCCTTTTTGAATGCGGTCTGGGGCCACCCCGCCACGGCCATGATGCTCGGTGCGATGGCCAAGTCGTGGTGCCGAACCAACCCCGAAGCCCCCACGGCCGAAGGCGAATCGGCGCCTTTGAACTTGGCGGTGGACTTGGTCAAGCAACACCCCAAAACCGCGGTGCTCGCGGTGGGTGTGGCCGGTGTGGCGGCGGCTTATTGGTTCAGCCGCCAGCGCCGCACCCCTGCTGGCGATTAAGGCCGACCTTCACCGGGACTGGGCGCGGTGGTGCGCAACACGCCGTCCCAAAACCCCGTGGTCACACCAAAACACGCCGGTTGCATCAGGTGGTGGTGGCGCGCATGTGAGAGCGTGCGCGCCTTCCACCATGGGCTGCTCGATTTCCAGTGGTGCACACCGTGGTGCACCACCGAGTAGGCCAAATAACCGCTGAGCACACCCAGCGTGAGCGCCAAGCCCATCCAGACACCCCCCAGCCACACCGCCGGCAGGGCCACCAGCAGCGCAAACAGCGGTGCACTCACCAAGGTCGGGGTGCCGATCAACGCGGTCGGTCGCTGGTGATGTTCGGCATGCCATCGAGAAAACGGCTGCAAGCCGTGCAACACAAAACGGTGCAAACCGTATTCCATCGCGCTCCAACCGACCACACCGGCCACCGCCATGCCCACGACCGGCAAAGCCAAGTTGTGGGGTGTGCCCACCACCAAAGCCGTCGACAACCCAAAGACGGCCATGCCGTAGACGATGTAATCGAGCCGATACGCGGCCGAGCTGTGTTCGATGGAGAGCGCTGACATGGGGTTTCCTTGCTGTCACCCGGCCCGACGTGGGCGTGGTGGGTGTCAGGCCATGGTCGGCGTAAACGGGCCTCGGGTCTGTGCCGCAGCGCACACAAGCCCCAGGCCTGCGCGGGTCAACTGAGCGTTCAGCGCAAACCCGCCGCCCGCAATTTGTCTTTTTTGCTGGGCCGCTTGCCCTTGACGCCGCCGTTGCCCTGCGGCTCGGGCGGGGTGTCGGTGGGCTCAAAACCGGGCACGACCTCCAGTGGCAGGTCGAGCTGTTCGCGTTTGCAGATCAGGCGCCAATGCGCTTGCGCTTCGGCGGTCACAAAGCTCACGGCCAAGCCGCTGGCGCCAGCGCGGGCGGTGCGCCCGATGCGGTGGGTGTGATCGGTGGCCGAGCGCGGCAGGTCGTAGTTGACGACGATGGGCAAGAGCGCGATGTCGATGCCGCGCGAGGCCAAGTCGGTGGTGACCACCACGTCCCAACGCCCCGCCTTGAATTCGTCGAGCACGGTTTGGCGTGCGCCTTGGCTCATCTCGCCGTGAAAGGCGGTGGCGAAGATGCCCGCGAGGTAGAGCTTGTTGGCCACATGCTCACAGGCGTAGCGCGTGGCCACGAACACCAACATGCGCTGCTGCGGGTGCTCGGTGATGAGTTGGCGCAGCAAGGCGGTGCGCTTTTTGTCGTCCACGGCGATGGCGCGTTGGGCGATGTTGGGCGCTTGCGCCTCGGTGCTCTCGATGGTGATGCGCACCGGATCACGCAACCCAGCCTCGGCCAAGCCCTGCACCGCGGGCGCAAAGGTCGCGCTGAACAAGAGGTTTTGCCGCTGGGCGGGCAACAGCGCGAGCACGCGCTGCAGTTCCTCGGCAAAACCCAGGTCGAGCAAACGGTCGGCCTCGTCCATGACCAGTTGCTGCACAGCATCCAGGCTCAAGGCGTTGTGGGCCACGATGTCGAGCAAACGCCCGGGCGTGGCCACCACCACATCGGCACCGCCGCGAAGGCTCATCATTTGCGGGTTGATCGACACGCCACCAAACAGCGTGCCCACCTTGATCGACTGCGTCAGCGGCCGCGCCAAGTCGCGCAACACCTCGCTGACCTGTGTGGCCAACTCACGCGTGGGCACCAACACCAACACTTGCGTGCGGCGTTGTCGGGGGGCGTCTTCACGCGCCGGGGCCAAGGCCATGAGCCGCTGCAA
>JBFZCK010000177.1:0-5231 GCA_041307965.1 Burkholderiales bacterium
CGCTGCACCAGCCTCGATGAAAACCGAGCCCATCGAGCCTGGTCAGGCACAGGTGGTCGTGGCGGTGATTGACAGCGGGGTTTTGTCTGACCATCCCGCCTTGACGGGAAAGTTGTTGCCCGGATTTGACATGGTCTCTGATGCGCAAGCAGGCGTTGGCGGCCGATCATCCAACTATGCCCCCTCACCCAAGGGTGCCAGCTGTGGACAGCGCATGGTTTCTTCTTCTTTCCGAACACACGGCACCGAGGTCGCGAGCATCGTGGCGGGCAATGGCCACCAAGAAATGTGGGGTGTCAACCCCAATGCCTTGATTTTGCCGATTCGCGTCTTTGGGCCTTGCGGCATGACACGAGAAGACCTGATTGACTCGATTCGCTGGGCGGTCGGTTTGCCGGTGGCGGGTGTCCCAGTGAATCCCAGACCCGCCAAGGTGATCAACATCAGCATCTCAGGTGGCGCCGCTCAGTGTCGTCCATCCTTGCAAGCGGCGGTGGATGACGCCATCAAACAAGGTGCTTTTGTGGTGGCCGCAGCGGGCAACAATTTCCAGCGCGCCTTGGTCGAGCCAGCCAACTGCGAGGGGGTGATTTCTGTGGGCGCGTTATCGGCCGATAACCGCATCGAAAACTATTCTGCGTTGGACCCGCGAACCACCATTTACACCGTGGGGGGAGGGCCTGCGCTGAGGGTCAGCACACCGTGGGCTGATAACAAACTCAGGGTCGCCACCATCGAGCTGAGTGTGTTGGGAGCCGAACAACGGGTGGTGGCCGACAAGGCGATCGGCACCAGTTTTGCAGCGCCTTTGGTGTCGGGTTTTTTATCGCTGTGGCTCTCGCACCGCCCCAACCTGAAGCCCTCGGATTGGTCAACCTATGCCCACCAATTTGCCAGAAGCGTCCCCAAGCTGGCCAAGTGCCCTGATTGCACGCCTCAAGGCTTGGTGGTTCCAGAAAGCATACTCAAGGCGCAGCGATGAAAGTGATGATCAAACCCGCTCGACTTGGCGTTTTGTGGATGGCTTTGATGGCGGCAAATGCCAGCGCGACCGAATCGGTGGTCTGGTCCTGCTCACGATCAGAGCCAAAGCCAGAAGTATTTGAAAAACTGCGGGCCTACCGCTTGGAAGACCTGTCTACAAAGGACGATGACGGTATTGTCATCACCTTGTCGGACTTGTACAGCGCTTATGGGGGGCAAACGATCAACATGGGTCGATCGAACCTCACGGTATGCGCCTTGCCCTTCCATGACCCTATTCAAAGTGCCGCCATGGAGCTGCTCGGTTACAGCCCTCAAGAGGTTGAAGCCACCGCTCAATTGGCGACATCCAAATTGGTTGTGGTCCCAACGATTCACCGCATGCAGAAGTGCATCGTTGAAAACCACCCGGCCATCGGATTCTTTGAAAACGTGGTCGAAAACGCACGGGTTGGCCCCTGCTTTTGAACTCACCCGAAGCCCGAACCCATGAACACAATCAAACAACTGTGGACGCTGCTGCCCTTGGCATTGGCCCTGAGCTGGCCATTGCCTGCGCAAACCAAGGAGAAAAACTCACCCAAATCCTTGGTGTATTGCTCTGAAGGCAGCCCCGAGACCTTCTCACCCAGCCTAGGTACGTCGGGCGTGACGCACGATGCCATGTCGCCGATTTATGGGCGATTGGTGTTGCACATGCGTGGCTCCACACGCTTGCTGCCCTCGCTGGCACAACACTGGCAGGTGTCCCCCGACAGCAAGGAGTTCACCTTCTTTTTGCAAAAAGGGGTTCGTTGGCACAGCAACGAATACTTCACTCCGACGCGCGAATTCAACGCCGACGATGTGATATTCATGTTCGAGCGTCAGTGGAAAACCGATCATCCCTATCACGCGGTGGGTGGAGGCCGCTATTCCTTTTTCCAATCCACAGGCTTGGACAAATTGATCGGTCAGATCGAAAAAATCGATGAGCACACCGTCAAGGTCACGCTCAACCAGAGCACGCCCACGTTTTTGTACATCTTGTCTTTGGGCTTTGCTGGCATTCAAAGCCAAGAATACGCCGCGGCCATGTTGGCCCAAGGCCGCCCTGACATGATCGACCAGCATCCCGTGGGAACAGGGCCGTTCTATTTCGTTAAATACGAAAAAGACACCAAGATCAGCTACCGAACATTTGCGGACTATTGGGAAGGTCGCTCCAAACTCGATGGGCTGGAGTTTTTGATCGTCCCCGATGCGCAAGCGCGCTGGGTCAACATTCAAAAAAAGCAGTGTCATGTCATGGGATTTCCCAATACGGAAGATTGGCCAGCCATCCGCAAACACCCCGATGTGCGCGTAATCGATATTCCTGGGGTCAATGTCGCTTACCTGTCCTACAACGTCAACAAGCCCCCCTTTAACGATGTGCGTGTTCGCAAAGCTTTGAACATGGCCGTCAACAAGCGGGCCATCGTTGACCGCGTTTATGAGGGTCTTGCCGTACCGGCGGTGAGTTTGATTCCGCCGACCATGTGGTCCTACAACAGCCAAATCAAGGACGAACCCTACAACCCCAAAGCCGCCAAAAAGTTGCTCGCCGAAGCCGGTTTTTCTAAAGGGTTTACCACCGACCTGTGGGTGATGCCGGTCGCGCGCCCTTACATGCCCAACGCGACCTTGATGGCGGAATTGATCCGTGCGGACTGGGCCAAAATTGGGGTCAACGTCGAGTTCAAAACCGCCCCTTGGGCCGACTACCTCAAGCGCGTGTACGCGGGTGAGCACCAAACGGCCTTGCTGGGCTGGACAGGCAGCCATGGTGACCCCGATTACTTTTTCTACAACCTGCTGTCTTGTGACACGGCCGCGATCGGTGGCGCGAACATCTCCAAGTTTTGCAACCCAACCTACGATGCCCTGATCCTCAAAGCCAGGCAACTGGCCAACCCGGCTTTGCGCATACCGTTATACGAAGAAGCCCAGCGCATCTTCAAAGAGCAAGCTCCGTGGCTCACCATGGCCCACTCGGTTCAATCGGTGATCCACCGCAAAGAGGTGATCAACCTCCGGTTAAGCCCCTTTGGTGGTCGCAACTTCTACGGTGTGGAGTTGAAGTAAACCTCACATGCCCGCGTAGTTAGGCCCACCACCGCCCTCGGGCGTGACCCAAACGATGTTTTGGGTGGGGTCTTTGATGTCGCAGGTTTTGCAGTGCACGCAGTTTTGCGCGTTGATCTGCAAGCGGTCTTCGCCTTCATCGGTTTTGACGAACTCGTACACACCGGCTGGGCAGTAGCGGCTCTCGGGGCCGGCGTATTGCGCCAAGTTGATGTTGACCGGCACCGTGCTGTTGCGCAGCGTCAGGTGGGCGGGCTGGTTTTCTTCGTGGTTGGTGTTGCTCATGAACACGCTGGAGAGGCGGTCAAAGCTGATGACGCCGTCGGGCTTGGGGTAGCTGATCTGCGGCATCTCGGCCGCAGGGCGCAGCTTGGTGTGGTCGCGCACGGTGTTGTGCAGCGTCCAAGGCGGGCTCTTCACGCCGACCTTGGGCAAGAACCAGTGCTCCACACCGGTCATGAGCTTGCCCACGAGTGGGCTCTTCTTGAACCAGTTTTTGAAGTTGCGGAAGGTCCAGAGTTCTTCAAACAACCAGCTGGCTTTGAACTTTTCTTCAAACGCACCCAGCTCGTCGTTGGCGCGGCCCGCGGCCAAGGCGTCGGCCAGGGCTTCGGCGCAGAGCATGCCGCTCTTGATGGCGGCGTGGCTGCCTTTGATGCGCGCAGCGTTCAAAAAGCCGGCTTCGCAGCCCACCAGTGCGCCGCCGGGGAAGAAGGTCTTGGGCAAGGCCTGGGGCGTGCCGTTGTTCAGGGCACGGGCGCCGTAGCTCAGGCGTTTGCCGCCTTCGATGTGTTTTTTGATGCTGGGGTGGGTTTTCCAGCGCTGCATTTCTTCGAACGGGCTCATCCAAGGGTTTTGATAATCCAAGCCGATCACATATCCCAAGGTGACTTTGTTGCCCTCGAGGTGGTAGAGAAAACCACCGCCAAAGGCGTCGTCGTTCAGCGGCCAGCCAGCGGTGTGCACCACCAAACCCGGCTTGGCTTTATCCGCTGGGATTTCCCAGAGTTCTTTGATGCCGATGGCAAAGGTTTGCGCGTCTTTGTCGGCGTCGAGTTTGAATTTTTCGATCAGCTGTTTGCCCAGGTGACCGCGAGCGCCTTCAGCAAACACGGTGTACTTGGCGTGCAGTTCCATGCCCAGCTGGAAGTTTTCGGTCGGCTCGCCGTCTTTGCCCACACCCATGTTGCCGGTGGCCACGCCTTTGACGGAGCCGTCTTCGTTGTAGAGCACTTCGGCGGCGGTGAAGCCAGGGAAAATTTCCACACCCAGGTTTTCGGCCTGCTGGCCCAGCCAGCGGGTGAAGTTGGACAGGCTGATGATGTAGTTGCCGTGGTTCTGTGCGCACTCGGGCAAGAAGATGCCGGGTGTGCGGGTGGCACCGGTCTCGGACAGGAAGCTCCAGGCGTCGTCGGTCACGGGTTGGTTGAGCGGAGCGCCCAATTCTTTCCAGTTGGGGAATAGTTCGGTCAGGGCCTTGGGGTCCATGATGGCGCCGCTGAGGATATGGGCACCGGGCTCGCCGCCTTTTTCCAGCACGACCACCGACACGTCTTGCCCTTTTTCAGCGGCCAGTTGTTTGAGGCGGATGGCTGTGGACAGGCCAGCGGGGCCACCGCCGACCACGACCACGTCGTATTCCATGGATTCGCGGGGGCCGTAGGTGCTCAGGATTTCTTCGGGGCTCATGACAGACTCTTTAAGACAAGTTGGAAATTCGGGAGCCCAGCACTTAGGGTGTCGGGCGTGTGACTCATTTTATGCATCTTGGGGCAGCTTCCCCCGCACAATGGTGTCAGCTGTTGCTCTGCAACGGATGCGAAACCCTTAGAAGGATTTGACATGGCCTATGAAATCGATTTGTCGGGCCGCGTGGCCTTGGTTACGGGAGCTTCGGGCGGATTGGGCGCGCAATTTGCCAAAACCCTGGCTGCAGCTGGCGCGGGTGTGGTGTTGGCCAGTCGCCGGATCGAAAAGCTCAAAGACCTGCGCGCCGAAATCGAGGCCGCAGGCGGTGACGCCCATGTGGTCGAGATGGACGTGACCGACCGCCACAGCATTGCAGCGGCCGTGGCCCACGCCGAAACCGAGATGGGCAGCATCGACATTTTGGTGAACAACTCGGGCGTGAGCACCACCCA
>JBFZCK010000178.1:0-3384 GCA_041307965.1 Burkholderiales bacterium
TGAAGTGGATGCTCAAAAAAGACGCGCCACTGCTCATGAACCCCGCCCCCACGTGGCACAAGCTCAGCTGGATGGCCGAGTTCGTCGCCGCTATTCCTAAGTACAAAGACAACACCATAGCCACGGCCCGGCTGGCCATCGAGTCGCGCGAACACCACTTTGCCTGGGCCAAAGCCGAAGGCATCGACTTTGACCACAAGCGCGAAGGCATCCTGCACATCTACCGCGACAAAAAAGGCTTTGACCATGCAGGCGAAGTCTCCAAACTGCTGGCCCAAGGCGGCCTGCCACGCCGTGCCGTGACACCCGACGAAATGAAGGCCATTGAGCCCACGCTACAAGGCCAGTACTACGGCGGCTATTTCACCGAAAGCGACTCGACAGGCGACATCCACAAGTTCACCTTCGGCTTGGCCAAGGCCTGTGAGCGTCTGGGCGTGAAGATCCTGACCGAGCACCAGGTGCTGAATGTCGCCTCCAACGGGCAAACCGCCACAGTGCAGGTACAGCACGCAGGCCAAACCGTGACCCTGAGTTTTGACGGCATCGTGATCTGCGCCGGCGTGCACGGCCGGGGCCTGGCCGCTCAGCTGGGCGACCGCCTGAACATTTACCCCGTCAAAGGCTACTCGATCACCGTGGGCTTGAACGATGACGCCAGCCAAGCTGCCGCACCACAGGTCAGCCTGCTGGACGACGAGACCAAGCTGGTGACCAGCCGCTTGGGCGCAGACCGTTTCCGCGTGGCAGGCACGGCCGAGTTCAACGGCATTGACCTCAACATCCGCGCCGACCGCATCAAGCCCCTGGTCAACTGGGTCAACGAATGCTTCCCAGGTGTGGACACCCGCCGCGTCGAGCCTTGGGCCGGCCTGCGCCCGATGATGCCCAACATGCTGCCGCGCGTGGGTGCGGGCAAGAAGGCCAATGTGTTTTACAACACGGGCCATGGCCATTTGGGCTGGACGCTGAGCGCCATCACAGCACACCAGCTGGCCGGGCATGTGAACGCGTGGGCAGCCCCAAGCCGGGTGTTGGGTGCAGGGATGGCGATGAACGTCAACCCATGCTGATGGCCCGCTGGCACAATTCAAAACCATGAGCCTCACCATCCAGCCCGTTGACTTCAGCCAAAGCGCTCACCGCGACGCTTTGATCTTGCTGCTCGAGGCCTACGCCCAAGACCCCATGGGCGGCGGCGAGCCGCTGGACGCTGAGGTCAAAGCGCGCTTGTGCGACGACATGGCCGCGCGCCCCATGGTGGCGAGCTTCATCGCTTGGCTCGACGGCTCGCCCGTGGGGCTGGTGAATTGCGTGGAGGGGTTTTCGACCTTCAAATCGCGCCCGCTCATGAACATCCACGACCTGGCCGTGCTGCCCGGCCACCGGGGCATGGGCGTCGGCCAAGCCTTGATGCAAGCCGCCCAGGCGCACGCGCAAGCTCGGGGTTGCTGCAAGCTCACGCTCGAGGTGCTGACCGGCAACGCCCGCGCCTTGCGCAGCTACGCCCAGTTTGGCTTTAAGCCCTACACCCTGGACCCCGCCGCTGGCCAAGCCAGCTTCATGCAGAAATGGCTTTAAGCTAGCACCCATGACCACACGCCAACACTTCGCCAGCGACAACTACGCCGGCACCTGCCCCGAAGCCCTGCATTGGTTTTTGGAGGCCAACGCCAGCGGCCACGAACCCGCGTATGGCGACGACCGCTGGACGCAAAAGTCCAGCGACATGCTGCGCCAGCTCTTCGAGATCGACTGCGACGTTTATTACGTCTTCAATGGCACGGCCGCCAACTCGCTGGCCTTGGCCAGCCTGTGCCAGAGCTACCACTCGGTGATTTGCTCGCCCATCGCCCACATCGAAACCGACGAATGTGGCGGGCCGGAGTTTTTCTCCAACGGCTCCAAACTTTTGGTGGCGGAATCGCAATCGCCCGCGGCCAAACTCGGCAAGCTCACGCCAGAAGCGGTCGAGGCCTTGGTGACCAAACGCACCGACCTGCACTTCCCCAAACCCAAGGTTGTGTCGATCACCCAAGCCACCGAGTTCGGCACCGTGTACTCGGTGGAAGAGGTGCGCGCCTTGTCGTGGGCCGCACAAAAGCACGACCTCAAAGTCCACATGGACGGCGCTCGCTTTGCCAACGCCGTGGCCACCCTCGGCTGTTCGGCCGCCGAGATCACCTGGAAAGCCGGTGTGGACGTGCTGTGTTTTGGTGGCACCAAAAACGGTTTGCCCGTGGGCGAAGCCGTGGTGTTCTTTGACCGCAAGCTGTCGCAAGACTTCGCTTGGCGCGTCAAACAAGCTGGCCAACTCGCCTCCAAAATGCGCCACATCTCGGCCCCGTGGGTGGGCTTGTTGGAAAACGACGTCTGGCTGCGAAACGCTCGCCACGCCAACGCCATGGCGCAGCGCCTGTACCAAGGCCTGCTCAAGATCCCCAGTGTCAAAGTGATGCACCCGCCCCAAGCCAACGGCGTCTTTGCCAACCTGCCCGCACCGGCCATCAAGGCTTTGCACGACAAAGGCTGGAAGTTTTACGAGTTCATCGCCGGCGGCGGCTGCCGCTTCATGTGCGCGTGGGACACCACCGAAGCCTCGGTAGACGCGTTCTTGACCGACATCGCCCAAACCCTCGCCACGTGACCACCGCCTTCAAAGTCCTGAGCCTCATCCCACCGATGACGCAGCTCAACACACCCTACCCGTCAACGGCTTACTTGACGGGTTTTTTGCGTGGCCGGGGCATCGATGCGGTGCAAGAAGACATCGCCTTGGCCACGGTGCTCGCCCTCTTCACGCCCGAGGGGCTGGACCGTGTGCGCGAGGCGGCGCTGGCCGTTCACGAAGACGAGCGCAGCGCTTGCTTGAATGCGTTTTTGGACGCGTTCGGCGCTTACCGCAGCAGCATCGGCCCCGTGCTGGCGTTTTTACAAGGCCGCGACTCGACCTTGGCGCACCGCATCGCCGCGCGTGGCTTGGTGCCCGAAGGCCCGCGCTTCGCGGCGATTGAAGCTTACGACGACGATGGCAGCGGCGACCCGCTGGGCTGGGCCTTTGGCGCTTTGGGCGTGCACGACCGCGCCCGCCACATCGCCACGCTGTTCTTGAACGACCTGGCCGACGTCTTGCGCGACGCGGTGGACGAGCGCTTTGAATTCGTGCGCTACGGCGAACAACTCGCCAGCAGCCAACCCACCTTCGAGCCGCTGGCACAGGCCTTGGCCGCGCCCACCACCTTGCTCGACCAAACCTTGCAAAGCCTCACGCTGGCCGCCGTGGCGCGCCACCAGCCGCAGTTGGTGCTCTTGTCGGTGCCCTTCCCCGGCACGGTGTACGCCGCGCTGCGCATGGCCCAAGCCATCAAGGCCGCGCACCCCACG
>JBFZCK010000179.1:0-4485 GCA_041307965.1 Burkholderiales bacterium
TGCATCAGGTCGGGGCGGCTGTACATGAAGGTTTTGACGGCGCGGTAATCGTCGCTGCCGCCGCCCTCGACCATGTAACACGCCAAGGTCCAAGGGCTGCCCGAAAAGCCGATCAGTGGCACGCGGCCATTGAGGGCCCGCCGGATGCTGGTGACGGCATCAAACACGTAACGCAGCTTGTCCATGTCCGGCACGGCCAAGGCGTTGACGGCGGCTTCGTCGCGCACGCGGTGTGCGAATTTGGGCCCTTCACCTTGGGCAAAGCTCAGGCCCAGGCCCATGGCGTCGGGCACGGTGAGGATGTCACTGAACAAGATGGAGGCGTCCAAGGCGTAGCGATCCAGCGGCTGCAAGGTGACTTCGGTGGCGTAGTCCACGTTGGTGGCCAAGCCCATGAAACTGCCGGCTTTTGCACGGGTGGCGCAGTACTCAGGCAAGTAACGACCGGCTTGGCGCATCAACCACACGGGGGTGTGCTCGGTGGATTGGCGCAAGCAAGCGCGCAAAAAGGTATCGTTTTTCAAGGGTGCAAAGGACATCACGCAATCTCTTTTTTTATCAAGGGGTCAAAAGGTAGGGGCATCAAGGTTGTTGTGCCGTGGGCGCGACCATGGGCCAGCCGCGACGCGCCCACTCGCTCATGCCGCCGTTCACGTAGCGCACATTGGTCCACCCGGCTTCGCGCAAGGCTTGGATCACGGCGCCGGAGCGGTTTTGGGTGTTGCAAATCAAGAGCACGGCTTGTTGGGGGTCTTTGGGGATTTCTTGCACGCGCTGGTTCAGCGAGGACATGGGCAGCAATCGGGTGCCTGCCGCCACGCCGGTGGCGTGCTCGTCGGGTTCGCGGATGTCGAACACGACGGCTTGGCCCGATTCGAGCAAACGGCGGCCTTCGTCCAGGTCCACACGCCAGCTCGGGTCCATGGGAGCTTCTTGGGAGCAGGCCCACAGGCTCGACACGGTGGCCAGGACGGCGGCCGAGCGCAAGACTTGGCGACGGGTGGGAGCGAAGGTGGGTG
Source organism: Burkholderiales bacterium (assembly GCA_041307965.1). Lineage (GTDB taxonomy): Bacteria > Pseudomonadota > Gammaproteobacteria > Burkholderiales > Burkholderiaceae_C > Hydrogenophaga. The sequence continues at coordinate 1,020 of JBFZCK010000179.1, forward strand.
GTGTCATGGTGAGTTTCGGTTTCATGGGGCCAGGGCCGCGCGGACTTCATCGACCGAGATCACCTCGGACAAGACCACCGGGGCCGCGTTGGGTCGGTACAGGGCATAGACCGGCACGCCACTGCGACCCAATGCGGTGAGGGCTTGCGTGACGGCGGGGTCGCGGCGTGTCCAGTCGGCACGCAACAAGGTGACTTGGCGTTGGGCGAAGTCCTGCAGCAGGGTTGGGTCGGACAAGGTGGTGCGCTTGTTGTATTGGCAGGTCACGCACCAGGCCGCGGTGAAGTCCACAAACACCCATCGGCCTTGCGCCAAGGCGGCCTGTTGTCGCTCGGCCGTCCAAGCTTGCCACGACACGCCTTCCACCGCGGTGGCGGTGGGCGCGTCGGGCGCAGGAGCTTCCCGGGTGATGTGGGGCCCCACGGTCACGAGTGTGGCGGCCAACAAGGCGCCGGTGATGCCCCCAGCGATCCAACGGCCGCGACCGCTCAGGCCCCAAGCCCACACGGCCGCACTCAGCGCCACCAAGACCATCAACAACGCCGCTGCACCATCGATGCCACTTTGTTGACCCAGGACCCACAACAACCACACCACGGTGGCGAACATGGGGAAAGACAAGCCGTGGCGCAAGGTGTTCATCCAAGCGCCGGGGCGTGGCATGGCGCGCGCCACCGCAGGCCACCAACTTGCCAACAGGTAGGGCAAGGCCATGCCCACGCCCAAGGCCGCGAACACCGACAGGGCTTGAATGGCGGGCAGGGCAATCGCCAAGCCCAAAGACGCGCCCATGAACGGTGCGGTGCAAGGTGAGGCGATGGCTGTGGCCAACACGCCGGTGAAGAACGCGTCGACTGTGGGGTTGCGCGCTTGCCAACTGGCCAAGCCGCTGGGCAAGACGCTGCCAAATTCAAACACGCCCACCAAGTTCAAACCGATCAAGGTGAACAGCACGGCCAGCGTCGCCACCACGGCGGGGCTCTGCAGCTGAAAGCCCCAGCCCAGCTGTTCACCGGCGGCGCGCAGGCTCAGCAAGAGCGCACCCAAGGCCACAAAAGACAGCACCACTCCAGCGGTGTAGGCCAGGCCCTGCCAGCGGTGCGCGCGGGCCGAAGCCGCTTCGTTTGAGAGCTGAGCGAACGACAAGACTTTGATGGCCAAGACTGGAAACACACAAGGCATCAGGTTGAGGATCAGGCCGCCAAGCAGTGCTCCCAAGATGGCCAGCCACCACGACAGGGGGGCTTGGCTGGGGGGTGTTGCGTCGGCCTGGAGGGCTTGGTTCAAGGCATCGGGGATGGCCACAGGCAAGGCCGTTGCGGGGGGCCATGTGCCATCCACGGGGGCTTCAAAGTGCACACCCGCGCCACCGGCTGCGGGTGCGATCACCCAAGCCATGTGCGTTGGGGCTTCGCTGCGTTGGGCCGACAGGGGCAACTCGGCCGACCACACGCCGCCGTTCCATGCTTGGGTCCAGGGTGCGCCTGGTTCAATCACCGCAGGGCTTTCGGGGAATACCTCCAGGCGCTGGCCTTGCCAAGCGCTGGGCAGGCGGTCCACGCTCAAGCGCAGGCCTCGGGCCGACACGCTCACGGTGGTAGAACCTGACGCCAAGGGCACTGGGCGCAAGGCCCAAGCGGACTCAAAGACCTCGCGGTGGGCGGTGGTGGCGGTGTTGACCGGCAGGCGCAGGTTGAACTGACCCTCTTCGGGAATGCATTCGGTGCGGCAGGCCAGCCAGCTGGCGAACAAACCCACTTCGATGTGGCTGCCTTGAAAACCGGCCTCTACCGTCAACCGCACGGGCAAGAGCACGCGCTCGCCATAGCCGTAATTCGCCAAGGGCCCCAGCGGGAATTTGCTCGGCGTGGGCCATTCGATGGGCCCGGCTTTTACCCCCGCAGGCAGCGTCCATTGCAGTTCGGTGGGCAGGCCAGAGTCGCCCGGGTTTTGCCAATAGGTGTGCCATTGGGGGGCGTGGTCCAGCAGCAAACCAATCCACACGGTTTGGCCCACATCGGCGCCTTGAGGCGCGTGCCCCAGCAACTCGGCGCGCACCTGCCCAGTGTCGATCACCGTGGCACTGGCCTTGGCGGCGGGGAACCAGTTTTGTGCCAGCGCAGGACTCACGCCCAGCAAGCTGGCGACCAATACAAGGGCAGGCCAAGCACGGCGAATAAAGACAAAAGATGCGTTGAACATGTGGCCTTAAATATAAGCGAATGGTGTTTGGTTCCACACCATCCAAGCCGCCGTCAACACCAAGGCCAGGGCCATGGTTTGGTTGAAGCGGCGCAGACGCCCACCGGTGGCTTGGCCACCCACCATCGGCCCCGCCAACCAGTGGCGCAGCACCGAACCCAAGCTGGCATAAGCCAAGTTGCTGAGCAGGGCGTAGGCCATGAGCACGGGCAAGACCTGAACGAAGCGTGCCGCCGCATCGGCTTGGCCGCTGATCCAGCCGCCAACGATCGACAAGGCCATCATCCAAGCCTTGATGTTGAGGAACTGCAAACCCACGCCTTGCCAAAAACCCACGCGCATGGGGGCTTGCGACAGGTCGTGCAAGCGGTGGCTGTTTGCCAAGCGCCACGCCAGCCAGCACAAATACGCCGTGCCGGCCAACACAATCACCCAGCGCAGGGCGGGCACCGCCAGCACCAAGGCACCAAAACCCAAGCTGCCGATCAAGAGCAGCAAACCCCAACCCACGGGCACGGCGAATACAAAACGCATCGCTGAGCGCAGGCCCCCATTGGCGGCCAAGGTGGCCGACAGCGTGGTGTTGGGGCCGGGTGTGAAGCTGGTGGCCGTGGCCAACACCAGCAGGGCCCACCATTCTTGGGAACTCATGCGGCGCTGGTGCTCAGCTCGTCGAGCCGTTCCATGGCGGCGAGCCATTGGGCTTCGACCTCGGCGTGTCGGGTTGAGAGTTGGGCGGCTCTGGCAGGATCGGTGGTGAAAAGTTGACCGTCCTCAAGTTGGGCGGCGATATCGGTTTGCTCTTTTTCCAAGGCTGCGATGGCTTCGGGCAAGGCGTCACGCTCGCGCTGCTCTTTGTAGCTGAGCTTTCGCTTGGCCGTGTTTGGCGCTTGTGCCGCCGCGGGGGCGGGCTTGCTGGCTTGAACGACAGGGGCAGGCGCTGCGTTGGCACTGTTCATTTGAGCGCGCGCGGACTGGGTCATCCAGTCTTCAACGTCGCCCACGTATTCACGCCAGGCGCCATCCCCTTCCGAGACCAAGGTGCTGGTGACGACGTTGTTCAAGAAGCGGCGGTCGTGGCTGACCAAAAATACCGTGCCTTCGTATTGCTGCAACAAGTCTTCGAGCAACTCCAAGGTGTCGATGTCCAAATCGTTGGTCGGCTCATCGAGCACCAAGACGTTGGCTGGGCGCGCGAACAAGCGCGCGAGCAGCAAGCGGTTGCGCTCGCCACCGGACAAGGTGCGCACGGGCGCATTGGCTC
>JBFZCK010000180.1:0-2810 GCA_041307965.1 Burkholderiales bacterium
CGATTCCATGGTGCGCTCGAAACTGTTGGGTGATTTGCTCATGGTGATTCGCAGCTAAAAACACAAAAAGCCCCGAAGGGCTTTGTGTGTTGGGGTATGTGGTGCCCGGGGCCGGACTCGAACCGGCACGCCTTTCGGCGGGGGATTTTGAGTCCCCTGAGTCTACCAATTTCACCACCCGGGCAGATCTGTGAAGACACGAATTATGGCACAGTTTGGGTATGAAATATCCAACCATCGAACAAGCCATCGGAAAAACCCCCTTAGTGGCCCTTCAACGCATCGGCGCGACCGATAACCAGCTGCGCGGCAACGTGGTGTTGGGCAAGCTGGAGGGCAACAACCCCGCGGGTTCTGTGAAGGACCGCCCCGCCTTGTCGATGATCCAGCGCGCCCAAGAACGGGGCGACATCCAGCCTGGCGACACGCTGATCGAGGCCACCTCGGGCAACACCGGCATTGCCTTGGCCATGGCCGCGGCCATCAAGGGTTACCGCATGGTGCTGATCATGCCGGAGGACCTCTCCATCGAGCGCGCCCAAACCATGAAGGCGTTTGGCGCGGAGCTCATCCTCACGCCCAAGAGCGGCGGCATGGAATACGCCCGCGACTTGGCCGACAAAATGGCCGCCGAAGGCAAAGGGCGCGTGCTCGACCAGTTCGCCAACGCCGACAACCCCCGCATCCACTACGAGACCACAGGCCCCGAGCTGTGGGAGCAAACCGAAGGCCGCATCACCCACTTCGTCAGCGCCATGGGCACGACCGGCACCATCACCGGTGTCTCGCGTTACCTGAAGGAAAAGAACCCCGCCATCCGAATCATCGGCGCCCAACCCAGCGAGGGTTCGCGCATCCCTGGTATTCGCAAGTGGCCCACCGAATACTTGCCCAAGATCTACGACCCCGCGAACGTGGACGAGCTGGTCTACGTGAGCCAAGCCGACGCCGAAGACATGTGCCGGCGCATGGCGCGCGAGGAGGGGATTTTTGCGGGCATTTCGGCCGCGGGGGCTTGCTGGGTGGCGCAGCACATCGCGCAACAGGTGCAAAACGCCACCATCGCCTTCATCGTGTGCGACCGGGGCGACCGCTACCTGTCCACAGGGGTATTCCCGGCTTGATGCCCCCGGGGGTTATGGAAGACACTGCACGCAACAGGACTTGGCAGACATGGACATCGATAAAGAACTCGACGCACGCGGCCTCAATTGCCCCTTGCCCATCCTCAAGGCCAAGAAGGCCTTGGCTGAGATGAGCAGTGGTCAATTGCTCAAGGTGATCGCCACCGACGCGGGCGCAAACCGCGACTTTCAGGCCTTTGCCAAACAGACCGGCAACACCCTGATCAGCCAAGAGACGATCGGCGCTGAGCACATCACCGTGCTGCAGCGCCGTTGAAGCCCGTCAAGCCAAGCGTTTGACCTGTTCGCGCAGCTTCAGCACGGTGGCGCCGAATTCGCTCACGCGCGTGCGCTCTTGCTCCAACACCGCCGCGGGCGCCTTGGCCACAAAGGCCTCGTTGCTCAGCTTGTTTTGGGCCTTTTGAATCTCGCCTTCCAAGCGCGTGATTTCCTTGTTCAGTCGAGCCGTTTCAGCGGCTACGTCGATTTCCATGAACAAGCACAGGCGCGCTTCACCCACCACCGCCACGGGCGCGGTTTGGGCCGCGGCCGACCACTCGGCCTCTTGCTCGAACACCTTGACTTCGCTGAGTTTGGCCAAGGCTTGCAGCACTGGCCCAGCACTTTGCATAAAAGCGGTGTCGCCCAACACGTACAGCGGCAGCCGCGTGGCGGGTGAGACGTTCATCTCGCCACGCAGGTTGCGGCAGGCATCCACCAAACCTTTGAGTTTGGCGACATGGGCTTCGGCCGCTTCGTCGATGCGCTCGGGCTGGCTCACGGGGTAAGCGGCGATGCTGATCGACGGGCCGCCACGGCCCGCCAAAGGCGCCACCGTTTGCCACAAGGCTTCGGTGATGAAGGGGATGATGGGGTGGGCCAAACGCAGCAGGGTTTCCAGCGTGCGGATCAGCGTGCGGCGCGTGGCGCGTTGTTGCGCTTCGTTGCCGGTGTTGATTTGCACCTTCGCGATTTCCAAGTACCAGTCGCAGAACTCGTTCCACACGAAGTCGTAAACCGTGTTGGCCACGTTGTCCAAGCGGTACTCGGCAAACCCTTTGGCCACCTCGGCTTCCACACGCTGCAGTTGCGAGACGATCCAGCGATCGGCCTGGCTGAAGCTCATGTAGCCATGGGCTTTGCCGCCGACCGTGCAGTCGGCCTTGGTGTGCTCCATCAGGCCGCAGTCGTGGCCTTCGCAGTTCATCAACACAAAGCGCGAAGCGTTCCAGAGCTTGTTGCAGAAGTTGCGATAGCCCTCGCAGCGTTTGCTGTCGAAGTTGATGGAGCGACCCAGCGTGGCCAGAGACGCAAAGGTCAGGCGCAGCGCGTCGGCGCCGTAGGCGGGGATGCCGTCGGGGAATTCTTTTTCGGTTTGTTTGCGCACCTTGGGCGCGGTCTCGGGCTTGCGCAGGCCTTGGGTGCGCTTCTCGAGCAGGGGCTCCAAGGTGATGCCGTCGATCAGGTCGACGGGGTCGAGCACGTTGCCCTCGGACTTGCTCATCTTCTTGCCTTGCGCGTCGAGCACCAGACCGTGGATGTACACATGCTTGAACGGGACTTTTCCGGTGAAGTGCGTGGTCATCATGATCATCCGGGCGACCCAGAAAAAGATGATGTCGTAGCCAGTGACCAACACGGACGAGGGCAAGTACAGGTCGTAGTCGGGCGTTTTCTCGGGCCAGC
>JBFZCK010000181.1:0-3280 GCA_041307965.1 Burkholderiales bacterium
CCACCGGCAAAAACTCGTACGACATCGTGGAGCGCAAGACCGGCAAAGCCAAGTGGACCGCCACCCGCGCCGACCTGGTCTTTGGTTCGAACTCGATCTTGCGCGCCTACGCCGAGGTCTACGCCCAAGACGACAACAAAGAAAAGTTCGCGACCGACTTTGTGGCCGCTTGGACCAAGGTCATGAACGCCGACCGCTTCTGAACGTCTTCATGCCTTCGGGCATGAGGTTTTCGTCGCGCAACAACGCCACCTTCGGGTGGCGTTGTTGTTGGTGCGTGTGCGCTCTGCCTAGAATGCGCTCATGATCCCCACCCCCAACGACCACCCTCTGTTGCGCATCGCGACTTACAACATCCACAAAGGGGTGCAGGGCATGGGGCCGGCCAAGCGCTTGGAAATCCACAACCTGGGCCATGCGGTCGAGCAACTCGACGCCGACGTGGTGTGTCTGCAAGAGGTGCGACACCACAACCGCCGCGAGCAGCGCCGCTTTGAGCACTGGCCCGAGCTGCCCCAAGCCGATTTTTTGGCGCCCCCAGGTTACGAGTCGGTGTACCGCACCAACGCCGTGACGCGCGACGGTGAACACGGCAACGCTGTTTTGTCGCGTTGGCCCGTGCTCGGTCACCGCCACGAAGACATCTCGGATCATCGCTTCGAGCAGCGTGGTCTCTTGCACACCGAGGTGCAGCTCGCCGGCGTGTGTGTGCACGTGATCGTGGTTCACCTGGGGTTGGTACCGGCCAGCCGCGTGCGGCAAGTGGAACAACTGGGTCGCTACCTCGAACGCGAGGTCGACCCCCACGCACCGCTCTTGGTGGCGGGCGACTTCAACGACTGGGGTCAGCGCCTGGGCCGCATGATGGCCCACATGGGTTTGCACGAACACGGCGCGCGCACGCCCACCTTTCCCGCCCGTTTGCCTTTGACCCAGCTCGACCACGTCTACGCCCGTGGCCTCAAGCCCGTGAGCACCTGGGTGCCGCGTGGGCGCATTTGGCACCAGATGTCCGATCACCTGCCCTTGGTGGCCGACTTCACTTGGCAGGATTGAGCGTGCGATCGGCACCCACGGTCCACGGCGGTCACACACTGGCCTTGTTGGAGGGCGCGCAAGCCTGGTTCCCCGCGCTCATCCGCGAGTTGGACGCGGCTCAGACCCAAGTTCAGATCGAAACCTACATCTTGGACGTGACGGGCGCCGGCGAGTCGGTGGTCCAAGCCTTGGAGCGAACGGCTTTGCGCGGTGTGCGCGTGTGGCTCTTGGTCGACGGGGCGGGTACGGGCGAGTTGCCCACTCAGTGGCGTGAGCGTTTGGACCGCGCGGGCGTGGTCTGGCGTGTGTTCGCACCCTTCGGCACTTGGGGCTGGTTCGTGCCCAGCCGTTGGCGGCGCTTGCACCGCAAGCTGTGCGTCATCGATAAGCGCGTGGCCTTTTGTGGCGGTATCAACCTCTTGGACGATTGGCACGACCCCAACCATGGGGCGTTGGAGCGCCCGCGGTTGGACTTCTCGGTGCAGTTGCAAGGCCCCGTGGTGCAGGACATCCACGAGGCCATGAACCAACTGTGGTGGCGCACCGAAGCGGCCACGCAGGTGCGCCGCCGCGACGTGCCCGAGGCCTTGTCGGCCTTGCGAGCCACGCATTGGTTGGGCTGGTTGAAACGCCACCGCGGGCCCCGCGTGAGCGTCTCGGGCACCAAAGCGGGTTTGCTCTTGCGCGACAACCTGAGCCACCGCGGTGACATCGAACGCGCTTACCTCAAGGCGATTGCGTCGGCGCGCCACGAGATCGTGATCGCCAACGCCTATTTCTTGCCGGGTCGCCGCTTGCGACGGGCCTTGACCCTGGCCGCTTCGCGTGGGGTGCGGGTGCGCCTGTTGCTGCAGGGGCGTTACGAATACTTCATGCAATACCATGCCGCACGCGCGGTCTACGCCAGTTTGCTGGCTGCGGGCATTGAGATCCACGAGTACCAACGCAGTTTTTTGCACGCCAAGGTCGCGGTGATTGACCCCGATCATGGCCGCCCATGGGCCACGGTGGGTTCGTCCAATTTGGACCCCCTGAGCCTCTTGCTGGCCCGGGAGGCCAATGTGCAGGTGCGCGACACACCCTTCGCGCAGCAGTTGCACCAGCGCTTGAGCCAAGCCATGCGCGACGACGGGCAGGCGGTGAGGGCCGAGCAATTTGCCCAGCGCCCCCGGGGCGAGCGACTGCGCGAGTGGGCGGCTTTGGCGCTCATGCGCCTGGCCTTGTGGCTGACGGGGCGGCGCTACTGAGCCCAGCGCGGCAAGGCCCCCCGCGCCAGGGGGCTATTGACCGCGGTGTTAGGATACTTTGAAGACATCCAATCGAACCGAACATGACCGTTTCTAACCCCCACGACGACGACATCGGCACGCCTGTGTCCGTCAAGATCCGCGAGCGCATCTTGGCCAGCCGCCGGCGTTTTCACTCCAACGACAACATCGCCGACTTCATCGAGCCCGGCGAGTTGGATCAGTTGCTCGACGAAGTCGCCAGCAAGATGCAAGGCGTGCTCGACAGCTTGGTGATCGACTTGGAGCACGACCACAACACCGGCGACACCGCCCGGCGTGTGGCCAAGATGTACATCAAAGAGGTGTTCAACGGCCGCTACGTCAAAGCGCCCAACATCACCGAATTCCCCAACGCCGAGCACCTCAACGAGCTGATGATCGTCGGTCCCATCACCGTGCGCAGCGCTTGCAGCCACCACTTTTGCCCTGTCATCGGCAAGATCTGGATCGGTGTCTTGCCCAACGAACACACCAATGTGATCGGCCTGTCCAAGTACGCCCGACTGGCCGAATGGATCATGGGCCGCCCCCAGATCCAGGAAGAGGCCGTGGTGCAACTGGCCGACCTGATCCAGCGCAAAACCCAACCCGACGGCTTGGCCGTTGTGATGGAAGCGAGCCATTACTGCATGGGCTGGCGCGGCGTGAAGGACATGGACAGCAAGATGATCAATTCGGTCATGCGCGGTGCCTTCCTCAAAGATCCGAACCTGCGTCGTGAATTTTTGTCCTTGATTCCTGGAAAGAACTGACCATGTTGGTACGCCTGCTTTACGCCAGCCGTGTGGTGGATGCCCGCCCTGAAAGCATCGAGTCGATCCTGGCCCAATCTCGTCAGTTCAACCCGACCAGTGGCATCACCGGCATCCTGTGTTATGGCGGGGGCATCTTTTTGCAAGCCATTGAGGGCGGTCGCATCGCGGTGAGCGAGTTGTATGGCCACATCCAGAAAG
>JBFZCK010000182.1:0-3280 GCA_041307965.1 Burkholderiales bacterium
TCAAGCCCGGCGCCACCTTGGGCGACATCGGCCACGCCATCCAAACTTTTGCCGAAGGGCTGGGCTTCACCATCGTGCGCGAGTTCTGCGGACACGGCATCGGCCAGCGTTTCCACGAAGACCCCCAAGTGCTGCACTACGGCCGCCCCGGCACGCTTCAAGTGCTTAAAGAGGGCATGACCTTCACCATCGAGCCCATGATCAACGCGGGCAAACGCGAGATCAAAGAGATGGGCGACGGCTGGACCATCGTCACCAAAGACCGCTCGCTCTCGGCCCAGTGGGAACACACGGTGCTCGTCACCCCCACTGGCTACGAGGTGCTCACCTTGTCGGCCGGCAGCCCCGCCACCCCCGACTTCGTGCGCGGCGCCGCCGTCAGCGCCTGATGGCCGTGCTGGACCTGTCCGCGCTGCGCGAACAGGTTCGCGCCGACAAAACCACCACCCTGAGCGAACTGCGCCAGCTCAGCAGTGGGCGCGGCATCAAAAGTGTGTTGCGCGACCTCACCCAACGCACCGACCACACCCTGCGCCAACTCTGGCAAACCTGCGACATGCCCAGCAATTGCGCCTTGGTCGCGGTCGGTGGCTACGGTCGGGGTGAACAATTCCCCCATTCCGACGTCGACGTGTTGGTGCTACTGCCCGACACACCCACCGACACCGCGCTCCAAGCCGAACGGGTGGAACAATTCATCGGCGCTTGCTGGGATCTGGGACTGGACATCGGCTCCAGCGTGCGCACCATCGACGAGTGTGTGCAAGAGGCGCGGGCCGATGTGACGGTGCAAACCGCGGTGCTCGAGAGCCGTTGGCTCATCGGTCCCCAAGCCTTGGTCGCGCAACTCCAAACAGCCTTGCAGGCCGCCATGGACCCCAAGGCTTTTTTTGTGGCCAAGACGTTGGAGATGCGCCAGCGCCACCAAAAGTTTGAGAACACGCCCTACGCGCTGGAGCCCAATTGCAAAGAATCGCCTGGCGGGTTGCGCGACTTGCACATCGTCTTGTGGGTGGCCAAAGCCGCAGGTTTGGGCCAAAACTGGGACGACCTGGTGCGCAACGGTTTGGCCTCGCCGCTCGAAGCGCGTCAACTCAAGGCCAACGAGGCCACGCTCTCGCTCATGCGCGCGCGCCTGCACGAGCTCAGCGGCCGACGAGAAGACCGCTTGGTGTTCGATCTGCAAAACGCCATGGCACAAGCCTTTGGACTCAACAGCTTGAACCCCGGCGAAGCAGCACCGACCGCACGAGGCATGCGCCGCGCCAGCGAAGCGCTGATGAAACGCTACTACTGGGCGGCCAAGGCCGTGACCCAGCTCAACCAAATCCTGTTGCTCAACATCGAAGCGCGACTGCACCACGACGACATGAACGTGGTGCCCATGCGGCCCATCAATGAGCGTTTCTTTGACAACCGCGGCATGCTCGAGGTGGCCCACGACGAGCTCTACACCGAGCAGCCCCACGCCATCCTTGAGACCTTTTTGCTCTACCAACAAACCGTGGGTATCAAAGGTTTGTCGGCCCGCACGCTGCGCGCGCTCTACAACGCCCGGCCTGTGATGGACGCGGCGTTTCGCCGCGACCCGGTCAACCGCGCCACCTTCATGGCCATCTTGCAGCAGCCCCAAGGCATCACACACGCCATGCGGCTGATGAACCAGACCTCGGTGCTGGGCCGCTATTTGTGGGTGTTTCGGCGCATCGTCGGTCAAATGCAGCACGACCTCTTCCACGTCTACACGGTCGATCAGCACATCCTCATGGTCTTGCGCAACGTGCGGCGTTTTTTCATGGCCGAGCATGCCCACGAGTACCCGTTTTGCTCGCAGCTCGCCGCGGGCTGGGACAAGCCTTGGATCTTGTACGCGGCCGCGCTGTTTCACGACATCGCCAAAGGCCGTGGCGGAGACCACTCGCAGCTCGGCCGCCAAGAGGTGCGCAAGTTCTGCCGAGAACACGGCGTGAACGCCACCGATGCCGAGCTGATCGAATTTTTGGTCAGCGAGCACCTCACCATGAGCCACATCGCGCAAAAGCAAGACATCAGCGACCCCGACGTGATCCACGCCTTTGCCAAGCGCGTGGGCAACGAGCGCCACCTCACGGCCTTGTATTTGCTGACTGTGGCCGACATCCGTGGCACCAGCCCCAAGGTGTGGAACGCTTGGAAAGGCAAGTTGCTGGAAGACCTCTACCGCACCACGCTGCACACCTTGGGCGGGCATGCCCCCGATCCGGACACCGTGGTGCAAAGTCGCAAACGCGAAGCCTTGAGCCTCTTGGCCCTGCACGCACAACCTTTTGAGGCGCACAAGCCTTTGTGGGACACGCTCGACGTGAGCTATTTCATGCGCCACGACGCCAACGACATCGCTTGGCACACCCGTCAACTCTCGCGTCCCTTGTCGCTGGCCAAACAAGAAGGCAAACCCTTGGGCGTGACGGTGCGCGCACGCGTCTCACTGGCCGGTGAAGGCATGCAGGTCTTGGTTTACGCGCCCGACCAAGCCGACCTGTTCGCGCGCATTTGTGGCTACTTCGACCAAACAGGGTTTGACATCCTGGACGCCAAAGTCCACACCGCCTTGAACGGCTACGCCATCGACTCATTCCAAGTGATCGCGACCCACCAAGACGGGCAGTACCGCGAGTGGCTCAACATGGTCGAGTCGGGTCTGACACAAGCCATCGCTAACCCGCAAGCGCTGCCCACGCCCAGCAAGGGCCGTGTTTCGCGGCGCGTGAAGAGCTTCCCCATCGCGCCGCGTGTGTCTTTGCAGCCCGACGAAGGCGCACAAAAATGGCTGCTGAGCATCTCCGCCAGCGACCAAGTGGGCCTGCTCTACCGAGTGGCCAAGGTGCTGGCACAGCACCAGGTGAGCGTGCAATTGGCCAAAGTCTCCACCTTGGGCGAACGGGTAGAAGACAATTTTTTGATCTCCGGTGCTGCCTTGCAGCACAACAAAACCCAGCTCGATATAGAGACCGAGCTGCTACAAGCGCTCACGCCTTGATCGGCGACAAGAGCGCCAGCATCCCCGCCTCGTCGATCACCGCCACGCCCAGCTCGCGGGCTTTCTCGAGTTTGCTGCCGGCGTCTTCGCCCGCCACCACGTAGTCGGTTTTTTTGCTCACCGAGCCCGCGACCTTGGCCCCAGCGGCCTCGAGCAGGTCTTTGGCTTCGTCGCGTTTGAGCGTGGGGAAGGTGCCGGTGAGCACCAAGGTTTTGCCCGCCAGCACTTGGGGGGCACGGGCGGCGGGCTCGCCCTCTTCCC
>JBFZCK010000183.1:0-2919 GCA_041307965.1 Burkholderiales bacterium
GCAACTCGATGTCGGCGAAGTGCAGGCCGGTGGTGGGTTCGTCCAAGATGTAGAGCGTGCGCCCGGTGTCGCGTTTGGAGAGTTCGAGCGCGAGTTTGACGCGCTGCGCCTCGCCGCCCGAGAGGGTGGTCGCGCTCTGCCCCAAGGTGATGTAGGACAGGCCCACGTCGAGCAGGGTTTGCAGCTTGCGGTGCAGCGTGGGCACGGCGTTGAAAAACGCGTGCGCTTGCTCAACCGTCATCTCCAAAATCTGCGCGATGTTTTTGCCCTTGTAAATCACGTCCAAGGTTTCGCGGTTGTAGCGCTGGCCGCTGCACACGTCGCACGGTACGTACACGTCGGGCAAAAAGTGCATCTCGACCTTCACCACACCGTCGCCTTGGCAGGCCTCGCAACGCCCGCCACTGACGTTGAAGGAAAAACGTCCCGCGCCGTATCCGCGCTCGCGCGCGGCCGGCACTTCGGCCATCAGCTCGCGAATGCCGGTGAACAGGCCGGTGTAGGTCGCGGGGTTGCTGCGCGGCGTGCGACCAATCGGACTTTGGTCGACGTTGATGACCTTGTCGAAGTGTTCAATACCCTCAATGGCGTCGTGCACGGCGGGCTCGTCGTGTGCACGGTAGAGCGTGCGGGCCACGGCCGCGTGCAGCGTGTCGTTGACCAGGGTGGACTTGCCCGAGCCGGAGACGCCGGTCACGCAGGTCAACAAACCCACGGGAAACGACGCGCTCACGTTTTTCAGGTTGTGGCCACGCGCACCCAGCACGCGAATGGCTTGCCAGTCGCCCAGCGTGGCTTGGTGTGCGGCTTCGCGGGCGGCGCGGCGTTCGGCCGCCGGGCTCACGCTGCCGTTGCGCGAGGCAAAGGGGTTGTGGTTCTTGGGGGCTTGGGTTTTGACCACCGGCAACCACGCGTGGCGCTCGGTGGGCACGGCGATGCGGCGCACGCCACTGAGGTATTGGCCGGTGAGGGACTCGGGCGTGGCCATGACTTCGGCGCACGTGCCTTGTGCCATGACGCGCCCGCCGTGCACGCCCGCGCCGGGGCCCATGTCGATCACGTGGTCGGCGGTGCGGATCATGTCCTCGTCGTGCTCAACCACCAACACGGTGTTGCCCAAATCGCGCAGGTGCTGCAGTGTGGCGATCAGTCGGTCGTTGTCGCGTTGGTGCAGGCCGATGCTGGGCTCGTCCAGCACGTACATCACACCCGTCAGGCCCGAGCCGATTTGGCTGGCCAAGCGGATGCGCTGGGCCTCGCCGCCGCTCAAGGTGTCGGCGCTGCGGTCCAAGCTCAAGTAGTTCAGGCCCACGTCGTTGAGGAAGCGCAGGCGCTGGCGAATTTCGTTGATGACGCGCGCGGCAATATCGCCTTTGGCGCCGCTGAGCTGCAGCGTTTGGAAGTAGCTCAACGCTTCACCCAAGGTGATGTGGCTGATGGTGTAGATCGGGCGGCGCTGCTCGCCTTCGCCCACGAACACGTGGCGTGCATCGCGCTTGAGGCGCGTGCCGTGGCAGTCGGGGCAGGCGTGCGTGGCGCGGTAGCGGCTGAGTTCTTCGCGCACGGCCACCGAATCGGTCTCGCGCAAGCGGCGCTCGAAATTGCGGATGATGCCCTCGAACGGGTGTTTTTTGCTCACGCGTTTGCCCGCCGAGCTGCCCGACTCCATGGTGTAGCTGAACTTGATCTCTTCCTCGCCCGAGCCATACAAGACCACGTGCTGGACCGGCGCGGGCAAAGACTCCCAAGGCGTGTCCGGGTCAAAGCCCAGGTGCTTGCCCAAGCTCTCGACCATCGAGAAGTAATAGGCGTTGCGGCGGTCCCAGCCTTTGATCGCACCGCTGGCCAAGCTCAGCGAGGGAAAGGCCACCACGCGCTCGGCGTCGAACACTTCGGTGTGGCCCAAACCGTCGCAGGTCGGGCACGCGCCCATGGGCGAGTTGAAAGAAAACAAGCGGGGTTCGAGCTCGCCCACGCTGTGGCTGCACACGGGACAAGCAAAGCGCGCAGAAAACCCGTGCTCCACACCGCTGTCGAGGTCGAGCACCAAGGCGCGGCCATCGGCCAAGCGCAGTGCGGCCTCGAAGCTCTCGGCCAAGCGCTGGCGCAAGGGGTTGGGTGTGCCGTCTTCGGGCACCTCGTGGCGGACCTTGAGGCGGTCGATCACCACGTCGATGTTGTGCTTTTCGGTTTTCTTCAGCGTGGGCAAGGCGTCGGCTTCGACCACTTGGCCGTCGACCCGAAAGCGCACAAAGCCCTGCGCTTGCATCTGAGCAAACAGGTCAACGTATTCGCCTTTTTTCTCGCGCGCCACGGGGGCCAGCACCATCAAACGGGTTTGGTCGGGCATGGCCAACACAGCGTCCACCATTTGGGCCACGCTTTGCGCGGCCAAGGGCAGGTCGTGTTCGGGGCAGTGTGGTGTACCAGCGCGGGCGAAGAGCAAACGCAGGTAATCGTGAATTTCGGTGACCGTGCCCACGGTCGAGCGCGGGTTGTGGCTGGTGGCTTTTTGCTCGATGGCGATCGCGGGCGCCAAGCCCTCGATCAGGTCCACATCGGGCTTGTCCATCAACTGCAAAAACTGCCGCGCATACGCCGACAAACTCTCCACGTAGCGGCGCTGGCCTTCCGCGTACAGCGTGTCAAAGGCCAAACTCGATTTGCCCGAACCGGACAAGCCGGTGATCACCACCAAAGCGTGTTTGGGGATGTCCAAGTCGATGTTTTTGAGGTTGTGCGTGCGCGCACCGCGCACCGACAAAACGGTGCTGGGCAGCACAGGGCGCGAGGGCATCATGGGGTTCACGGGGTGTGGGCCGGCTGCAGGCCGGCGCGTTCAGGGCAACCCACGATGATAAGCCGAGCAAGGCTTTGGCGCACAATAGCGCTTTTGCCTTTTCTGTTGCCTGTGACTGA
>JBFZCK010000184.1:0-4613 GCA_041307965.1 Burkholderiales bacterium
TTTTGCAAGCACCCCCGCCCCTACACTGTAGGCCATGAGCACAGCACACCCCCACATCGCATTCATTGGCGGCGGCAACATGGCCAGCGCCATCATCGGCGGCCTGATCCGCCAAGGCATGGCCGCCAACCAATTGAGTGTGGTTGAGCCCTTTGCCGAGACCGCCGCCAAGCTGAAATCCGACTTTGGCATCAGCGCCCTGAGCGCCGCCGGCCCAGCCTTGGCCCAGGCCGACCTGGTGGTTTGGGCCGTGAAACCCCAAGTTTTTGCTGAAGCGGCCGCCCCCGTGAGCCCGCACACAGCTCAGGCCCTGCACCTGTCGGTGGCCGCCGGCATCCGCACCGAGAGCATCCGCCGCTGGCTGGGCAGCGACCGCGTGGTGCGCAGCATGCCCAACACCCCCGCCTTGGTCGGCCAAGGCATCACCGGCTTGTTCCCCTGCCCCGCCGTGTCCGACGACGACCGAACTTGGGTTGAACAGGTCATTCGCACCACCGGCCAATATGTGTGGGTCCACAACGAAGCCCATTTGGACGCGGTGACCGCCCTCTCGGGCTCGGGTCCTGCCTATGTGTTTTATTTCTTGGAAGCCATGACCGAGGCCGGCACAGGCATGGGCTTGAGCGCCGAGCAGGCGCGCCAACTGGCCGTGGCCACGTTCTCGGGCGCTGCCGCGCTGGCTGGGGCGTCCCAGGAACCGCTGGAGGTGCTGCGCCAACGCGTCACGTCCAAGGGCGGGACGACCTACGCGGCACTCACGTCCATGGAATCGGCCCAGATCAAGCCCGCGTTTGTGAAAGCCATGCAAGCCGCCGAACAGCGGGCGCGCGAACTCGGCGACGAATTCGGTAAGGCCTGATTCACACCGCGTGGCTCAAGGCCACGCCCGCGAACAGGCTCAAGCCGATCCAATGGTTCAGCCGAAACGCTTTGAAACACCCGTCGCGGCTGCGATCGCGGATCAAGACCAAGTGCCACCACACCTGCGCGGCGGCGGCGGCCAACCCCAGCCAAAGCCAAGTGCCGCGTGATTCGATGTCGAGCAACCAAGCCCACGACAGCAGGTAGGCCACATAAAAGCCCGCGATGGCCGGCACGTCCCAACGGCCCAGCGTGATGGCCGAGGTTTTCATGCCGATCTTCAAATCGTCGTCGCGGTCGACCATGGCGTATTCGGTGTCGTAGGCCAAGACCCAGCACCAGTTGCCGAGCATCAAACCCCAAGCCAGCGCGGGCACCTCACCCTGCACCGCGGCGAAGGCCATGGGGATGCCAAAGCTGAAGGCCACACCCAACACCGCTTGTGGCATGGACACGTGACGTTTGGCGTAGGGATAAACCAAGGTCACGGCCAAGGCCGCGAACGAGGCCAACACCGTGAGGGTGTTGGTGGTCAGCACCAGCGCAAACGCCAGCAGCGCGAGCACCGCGCCCACCGCCAACGCTTCTTTCACCCCCAAACGTCCGCTGGTGATGGGGCGCTGGGCCGTGCGTTTGACGTGGCGGTCAAAGTCGCGATCGGCCACGTCGTTGACGGTGCAACCCGCGCTGCGCATGAGGATGGTGCCCAAGGTGAACACGGTGAGCAAATGCCAGCCCGGAAAGCCATCGGCAGCGACCCACAGCGCGGTGAGTGTGGGCCACAAGAGCAGCAGCCAACCGGCGGGCCGGTTCCAGCGAATCAGGTCGAGGTAGAGCGCCAGCCGCGTGCGCAGCAGCGCGGTCATGACAAGCGCGTCACGCCCGGCAATTCACAGGCGTAGATGGCGTTGCGCAAAGCTGCGATGGCTTCGTAACGCGTGAAACTGCGGCGCCAGGCCAAGACAACGCGGCGTGTGGGTGGGTCGCCTGCGAATGGCACGTAGCTCACGTAGGCCGAGTCGCCGTAGTCTTTGACGCCGGAGTCCGATCCGTTGAGCGCCGACGTGGGGGCGGACAAACGCGGCACCAAGGTCACACCCATGCCCGCGGCCACCATGTGTTTGATGGTTTCCAACGAAGAGCCTTCAAAGCCTTTTTGCACGCCATCAACGTTGCTGGAAAAGCGCGCGAATTCGGGGCAAACCTCGAGCACGTGGTCGCGAAAACAGTGGCCCGTGCCCAGCAAGAGCATGTTTTCGTTTTTGATTTCTTCGGTGGTGATCGTGGCTTTGCTGGCCAAAGGGTGTTTGCGCGGCACGGCGGCCACAAAGGGCTCGTCGTACAGCGGCGCGATGGCCAGGCTGGTGTCGGGAAAGGGCTCGGCCAAGATGGCGCAATCGATCTCGCCGCTGCGCAACAATTCGAGCAACTTGGCGGTGAAGTTTTCTTGCAGCACCAAGGGCATCTGCGGCGTTTGCTCGATCACGTTGCGCACCAAGTGCGGCAACAAATACGGGCCGATGGTGTAGATCACACCCAGCTTGAGCGGGCCGGCCAGCGGGTCTTTGCCGCGCTTGGCGATTTCTTTGATGGTGGCCGATTGGTCCAACACGTATTGCGCTTGGCGCACGATCTCTTCGCCCAAAGGTGTGGCGCTGATGTCGTTGGCGTTGCGCTCAAAAATTTTGACCTCGAGTTCTTCTTCGAGCTTTTTGATGGCCACGGACAAGGTGGGCTGCGACACGAAGCAGGCCTCGGCCGCTTTGCCAAAGTGCCGCTCACGGGCCACGGCCACGATGTATTTGAGTTCGGTCAGGGTCATGTCGCTATTTTGCGTCAAAGCGCGGGGGCCGCTTTGTCATCCGTCAAGCTTTGAAGTAATCGGTCTTGTCGCCCAGCCAGCGGGCGGTGTGGCGCAGGGCCGCTTGGGGGTGCTGGTCCAACATGGTCAGCGCCGCGGCCTGTGCCCAGGCGAGCAAATGCCCGTCGGTGGCCAGGTCGGCAAAACGCAGCAAAGCCGCGCCCGATTGGCGGGCCCCCATGAATTCGCCGGGGCCGCGAATCTCCAAGTCGCGCCGGGCGATGTCAAAACCATCGGCCGTCTCGGCCATGGCCTTGAGGCGTTGGCGTGCGGTCTCGCTCAAGCGGCCACTCTCGTTGTGCGAATAGAGCAGCACGCAGGCCGACGCCGCCGCGCCGCGCCCCACACGCCCGCGCAGCTGGTGCAACTGCGACAAACCAAAACGCTCGGCGTGTTCGATCACCATGAGCGAGGCGTTGGGCACGTCCACCCCTACTTCGATGACGGTGGTGGACACGAGGACGCCCATGCGCCCCTGCACAAACTCGGTCATCACGGCCTGTTTGTCGGCGCTGCTCATGCGCGAGTGCAACAAGCCCACCAAGACCGCGGGTGCGCCGGGCGGGTTGAGCGCGGCGCACAGCTCGGCGTGGGTTTCGGTGGCGTTGCTCAGGTCCAGGGCTTCGCTTTCTTCGATCAGCGGGCACACCCAATACACCTGCCGGCCTTCGATCAACTGTGCGCGGATGCGCTCGATGACATCGGGGCGGCGCGCATCGGCCACCAGCTTGGTGACGATGGGCGTGCGACCGGGCGGCAGCTCGTCGATGGTGGACACATCCAAGTCGGCCAAATACGCCATGGCCAAGGTGCGCGGGATCGGCGTGGCGCTCATCATGAGCAAATGCGGCTCACCGCCGTCGCGCAGTTTGCTGCGCAGCGCCAAACGCTGGGCCACGCCAAAGCGGTGCTGCTCATCGATGATGGCCAAACCCAATCGCTGGAATTCAACGTGCTCTTGAATCACCGCGTGTGTGCCCACCACCAAAGCCGCCTCACCACTGGCGATCAGGGCCAACATGGCTTGTCGCTCTTTCTTTTTTTGGCTGCCCGTGAGCCACGCCACACAACGCCCCGTGGGCTGCAAGATGGGCTCGATCCACTGCACCAGCTTGGCGAAATGTTGGGCCGCCAAAATCTCGGTGGGTGCCATCAAGGCGCACTGCCAACCCGCGTCCATGGCCACCGTCGCGGCCAAGGCCGCCACCACGGTTTTGCCCGAACCCACATCGCCTTGCAGCAAGCGGTTCATGGGCACGGCGCGGGCCAAGTCGCCGGTGATCTCTTGGCTCACGCGCTGCTGCGCGGCGGTCAACGCAAACGGCAGGCGCGCCATCAGGCGCTCGGGCAAGCCCCCTGCTTCGGCGCGCAACGACGGCGCCACCAAGCGCTCGCGCTCGCGTTTGGCCGTGAGCTGCGACAGCTGTTGCGCCAACAGCTCCTCGGCCTTGAGCCGTTGCCACGCCGGGTGGCTGCGGTCTTCCAAAGCCTCCAGCGCGGTGTCGGGCGTGGGCTGGTGCAAAAACCGCAGCGCTTGCGCCAAGGTCATGCGCGGGCCATGGCCTTGGGCCACCGCCGCTTGCAGGCTGTCGAGCAGCGGCGCGGGCAAGGTCTCAGACACATCGGCGCGGCGCAAACCGCTGGCCACGGCCTTGCGCAAATAGGCTTGCGGCAGCTGCGCACTGGTGGGGTAGACGGGCGTCAAGGCCTCGGGCAAATCACCACCCGCCCCAGAGAACGTGGGGTGCACCATGGTCCAGCCCAAAAACCCACCGCGCACCTCGCCGCGCACGCGCACGCGCTGGCCCTCGGCCAAGGTTTTTTGGTGCGCGGGATAGAAGGTGAAGAAGCGCAGCTGACAGGTGTCGGTGCCGTCGTCCACCGTGACCAA
>JBFZCK010000185.1:0-3488 GCA_041307965.1 Burkholderiales bacterium
GTCTTGCAGGGTTTTGGTGGCCAAGGCGCTGCGCCAACCCGCGCCACAAAACAACACAAACTGCTTGCTCTCGTCGGCGAACACTGGCTTGAAATAGGGCGACGCCGGGTCGACCCAAAACTCCAGCATGCCGCGCGGGGCCAACAGCGCCCCAGGCACGGTGCCTTCGCGCTCCAACTCGCGCGGGTCGCGGATGTCCACGATCTGCACGCTCGGGTCGTTCAAACGATCGCACACCTCACGCGCGCTGTGCGTTGTGACCTGGGACATGGCTTCGTCCACCAGTGCTTGGAATCCTTTGGTGATGGGCATGGGGTCTCCAGAGTGAACGAGGCCAAGCCTCACTTGCGCCAAAACTGAGCGGTGAACAAGACCAAGACGGTCAACAATTCCAAGCGGCCCAAGAGCATCGAGAAACTCAAAACCCACAGCTGAAAGCTGCTCAAGCCACCGAAGTTGCCTGCGGGGCCCAACTCGCCCAAAGCGGGGCCGATGTTGTTGATGGTGGCCACCACCGCAGCGAATGCGGTGCTCACGTCCATGCCCGAGAGCAAAAGCAACATGCTCAGGCTCACGATGCTGCCGCCGTAAATCAACATAAATCCCAAGACCGCGGTCATCACCGACATCGGCAAAATCGCTTGGCCCATGGTCACGGGGTTGACCACGCGGGGGTGGATGATGCGCACCAACTCGCGCCGCGCTTGCTTGATCAGCATGATCATGCGCACGAGCTTGATGCCCCCGCCGGTGGAGCCGGCACACGACACAAAGCTGCCCAAAAACATCAGGAACACCGGCGCAAACGCAGGCCACAACAGGTAATCGGTCGAGGCATAACCGGTGGTGGTGGCCAAGGACACCACATGGAAAGCGCTGAAGCGCAAGGCTTCTTGCCAGGTGGCGTACGTGCCTTCCACGAACAAGAGCACGGCCACCAAGACCACCGCCATGGCCAAGACCGCAAAATACGATCGGATCTCTCGGTCGGTGGTCACGGGGCGCAAGGAACGCGAACGGATGACCATGAAGTAGCGCAAGAAGCTGATGCCCGCCAAGGCCATGAAGAACACCGCCACCGCCTCGATCAGCGGCGAGTTGAAGTAACCAAAGCTCGCATCGTGCGATGAAAAGCCCCCCAAACCCATGGTGGTGCACATGTGCATGAAGGCATCGGCCCACGACATGCCCGCCCAGCGGTAGGCCAAAAAGCAAGCGCCGGAAAACGCAAAGTAAACCACCCACAAGCCGCGGGCCGTCTCGGCGATGCGCGGGGTGAATTTGGTGTCTTTCATCGGCCCCGGGGTTTCGGCCTTGTAGATTTGCATGCCGCCCAAACCCAAGAGCGGCAAGACCGCCACCACCAAGAGCATGATGCCCAAGCCGCCGATGAGCTGCAAAAAGCAACGCCACACGTTGACCGAGACCGGCAAGTCGTCCAGCCCCGACAGCGCCGTGGAGCCCGTGGCGGTGAGCGCACTCATGGCCTCGAAGTAGGCCTTGGTCCACGTGATGTCGGGCACGGTGAACAACAGGGGCACGGCCGCAAACAGGGGCAAGACCATCCACACCAAGTTGACCAACAAAAACCCGTCTTTGGCCAAGAGCTCACGCCGATGGCGCTGGGTCAGTCGCCACAAGAACAAACCGCTCAAGAGTGTGCCGGCGAACCCCATGGCCCAAATGTTGACAAAGTCGCGGTGGTCCAAAAACCAAGCCCAAGCCAGCGGCACCAAAAACGTGAAGGCAAAGGCCACCAAGACGCGGGACACAACCGCCAAGACGGGGAAAAAACTGTAGAGCATGCCTTGCCTGTGGGTGGGGTGTCAGCCGAAGAACGTGGCGCCCACTTGGAACAAGCGCTCGACCTCTCGCACCAAGCGCTTGTTGGGGATGAAGATGATGATGTGGTCATCGGCTTCGATGAGGGTGTCGTGGTGCGGCATGAGCACCTCCGAGCCGCGGCCTTCGCCGCGCACGATCGCGCCGATGCGCGCGCCTTCGGGCAACTTGATCTCTTCGATGCGACGCCCCACCAAACGCGAGGTCTTGAAGTCACCTCGGGCAATGCCCTCCAGCGCTTCGGCCGCGCCGCGGCGCAAGCTGTGCACCGCCGCCACGTCGCCACGGCGCAGGTGGGCGAGCAGTTCGCCGATGACGGTTTGGGCCGGCGAGATGGCGATGTCGATGGTGCTGCCTTGCATCATGTCGGCGTAGGCACGCCGGTTGATGAGCGACATCACACGGTTGGCACCCAAACGTTTGGCCAACATGGCCGACATGATGTTGTCTTCGTCGTCGCTGGTGAGGGCCAGGAACAGGTCCATCTCACCGACGTTTTCTTCGAGCAAGAGGTCTTCGTCCGCACCGTCGCCGTTGAGCACCAGCATGCTCGAGGGCAGCTGGCTGGCCAAGTACTCGCAGCGCTTTTTGTCGCGCTCGATGATCTTGACTTGGCATTGACCGACCAAGCTGCGCGCCAAACGCAGCCCGACTTTGCCGCCGCCGGCGATCATGACGCGCTGCACCGGTTTGTCGATGTTGTGAATGGCGGCCAACACCAAACGGATCTTGTCGGTATCGGCCAGCACAAACACCTCGTCACCCGGCAGGATGCGGGTCTGCGCCGTCGCCGCCATCTCGGTGTCCAAACGGTACAAAGCCACCACGCGCATCTGGGCGTGGGGCAAGCGGTCACGGAATTCGCCGATCGTGCGCCCCACCAAAGCGCCGCCGTTGGCCGCACGCACCGCAATCAAGCTGACACGGCCCTCGGCAAACTCCAAGACCTGCAAAGCCTCGGGGTAGCTGATGAGTTGGTGAATGTAGCGCGTGACCGACTCTTCGGGGCAAATCACGTGGTCCACCGCAAAGCCGTTTTTGCCCAGCAACTCATCGCCCTCGTTGAATTCGGGTGATCGCAAACGCGCGATGGTGGACGGGATGTTGAAGATGTCGTGGGCGATCTTGCACACCACGAGGTTGGATTCGTCGGCCGCGGCACAGGCGATCAGCATGTCGGCATCTTTGGCCCCTGCTTCGCGCAGCACCGAGGGCTGGATGCCGTTGCCCACCACGCCACGCAGGTCCAGTCGCTCTTCGAGCAAGCGCAAACGCGCCGGGTCCTGGTCGATGACGGTGATGTCGTTTTGCTCTGAGACCAGGCTTTCGGCCACGCTCTCACCCACACGGCCAGCGCCCAAGATGATGATGTTCATGTGCCTGATTATCCCCGCTGTGGCCCGATGGGTGCAAAAGCGCTCAGCAGCGCTCAAAGCCCCGCTGAATTTCCCATTCGGTGATGGCCTGCTCGCTTTGCGCCAACTCCCAGCGCGCCGCCTGCACCCAGTGGTCCACCACCGCACCACCCCAAGCCTCTCGCAGCCAAGCGCTGCTATGGGCCGCCTCGATGGCGTCGCCCATGCGGCGCGGGATTTGCGGCAAACCTTCGCGGTAAGCATTGCCCACCACCGCCTCGGGCAAGGCCA
>JBFZCK010000186.1:0-4403 GCA_041307965.1 Burkholderiales bacterium
ATCTTTGCCTTGCCGGCCTCCAGCTCGGCGCCGCAGCCGTATTTGGCCTATGCCTCGGGCGCGTATTTGGCGGGTGTGGTGGAGCACGTCATCAAACAAAGCCCCACGCCGCTGCACTTGGAGCGGGTTTACGAGACCGACATGTCCGAAGGCCTCAAAGCCATGGCCCTGGAGGGGCACGGCATCGCCTTTTTGCCCGCCAGCGCGGTGCGCCAAGAGCTGCGCCAGCACAAGCTGGTGCCGGCCATGCCAGGTGTGGAAGCCAGCATCGACATCCGCGTCTACCGCGAGCGCAGCCAACCGGGTCAAGCCGCGGGCGCGGCCGAGCCGCTGTGGCAACACCTGTTGAACCACCCCCTGGCCGCCATTTGAGACAATGGGGCCATGAACGCCCCGCTCAACACCCTGACCATCACCCGTCCCGACGATTGGCACTTGCACGTGCGCGACGGTGACGCCCTGCACACCGTGGTCCCGCACACCGCCGCCCAGTTCGGCCGCGCCATCATCATGCCCAACCTCAAGCCACCGGTGACCACCGCGGCTCAGGCCTTGGCTTACAAGGAACGCATCTTGGCGGCGGTGCCGGCCGGTGTGTCCTTTGAGCCGCTGATGACGCTTTACCTGACCGACAACCTGGCGCCCGACGAGATCGCCCGCGCCAAAGCCGCTGGTGTGGTCGCTGCCAAGCTCTACCCCGCGGGGGCCACCACCAACAGCGATGCGGGTGTGACCGACCTGCGCAAGATTTACCCCGTGCTCGAAGCCATGCAACGCGAAGGCATGCTTTTGTTGGTGCACGGCGAGGTGACGTCGCCCGACATCGATTTGTTCGACCGCGAGGCGGTGTTCATCGAACAGCAACTCATTCCGCTGCGCCGCGATTTCCCCGGCTTGAAGATCGTGATGGAGCACATCACCACCCAAGAAGCCGCGCAGTACGTGGGCGAGGCCGATGCCCTGTTGGGCGCGACCATCACGGTGCACCACCTGCTCTACAACCGCAACGCCATCTTCACCGGCGGCATCCGCCCGCACTACTACTGCTTGCCGGTCTTGAAGCGCGAGACGCACCGCCTGGCGCTGGTCAAGGCCGCCACCAGCGGCAGCCCGAAATTTTTCTTGGGCACCGACAGCGCACCCCACGCCGCTCACCTCAAAGAACATGCCACCGGTTGTGCGGGTTGCTACACCGCCCACGCCGCCATGGAGATGTACGCCGAGGCGTTTGACAACGCTGGGGCGCTGGACAAACTCGAAGGGTTCGCCAGTTTCTTTGGCGCCGACTTCTATGGCTTGCCGCGCAACCGCGGCACCCTCACGCTGCAACGCGAAAGCTGGACGCCGCCCGACTCTTTTGCCTTTGGCCAAGCCGCGCTCAAACCCTTGCGCGCCGGTGAAGCCTTGCCCTGGCGTGTGCGCGCCTGAGGTCGGGCGCAGCGCGCTGCGCGAGATCGACTGGCAAGCCCCATGGCTGGCCCATTGGGCCGCGCTGGGGCCGACGCTACAGCCGGCGTTGGCGCAAGAACAGGCCTTGCCTGAGCTGCTCAACACGCACTTGAACGCACCGGTGCGCTTTGTGCCCCAAGCCGATTTGCCCGAAGGACAAGCCTACGAGAGCTTCATCGGTGAGCACGCCGCCGTGCCCACGCGTGAAGGGCTGCACGACGCCTTCAACGCCTTGTGCTGGCACCAGTGGCCGCAGAGCAAGCGCCGCCTCAACCGATTGCAGGTGGCCGAGATCGCGCGTTTGGGCATTGGCGCGGTGCGCGGTCCGGTGCGCGACGCCTTGACCCTCATCGACGAAAACGCTTTGCTGTTGCAAGCGCCCGAGGCACTGTGGGCGGCGCTGCTGCAACGCGATTGGCGGGCTTTGTTTGTGCAGGGGCGGGCGCTGTGGGCGCAGGCCCGTGTGGGTGTGTTGGGGCACGCTTTGCTGGAGAAACTGCACCAGCCCTACAAGTCCATCACCGCCCACGTGTGGGCCGTGCCCGTGCCCATGGATCTGGGGGGCGACTGGGCGGCGTGGGACGACTGGTTCGTCCAAGGTCTGAGCGAGGAGCGCTTGGCCTGCAAACCACTGACCCCTTTGCCCGTGCTGGGCATCCCCGGCTGGTGGCCGGCCAACGAAGATCCGGCGTTTTACGCCGACGCCCAGGTGTTCCGTGCACCCCG
This sequence comes from Burkholderiales bacterium, assembly GCA_041307965.1. Taxonomy (GTDB): domain Bacteria; phylum Pseudomonadota; class Gammaproteobacteria; order Burkholderiales; family Burkholderiaceae_C; genus Hydrogenophaga. The sequence continues at coordinate 2,176 of JBFZCK010000186.1, forward strand.
TGCCCCGGTGGGGGCTTGAACTTTTGTCAAGCGTCCGCATCTGAAGCACCAGTATCATTCCCAGCCATTGGCTTAATCGGAGTTCCCATGAAACGCATCTTTTTATTTGTCTTGACCAACTTGGCCGTCATGGCCGTGTTGTTGGTGACCACCCGACTCTTGGGCGTTGACCGTTTCTTGACGGCCAATGGCTTGAACATGACCGCCTTGGCCGGCTTCTCGCTGGTCATGGGTTTTGGTGGCGCCATCATTTCTTTGCTCATCAGCAAGCCCATGGCCAAGTTCAGCACCGGCGCGCGCGTGATCAGCCAGCCGCAAAACGCCGACGAGGCTTGGATCGTGCAAACCGTGGAGCGTTTTGCCAACCAAGCCAATATCGGCATGCCCGAAGTGGCGATTTTTGAGGGCGAGCCCAACGCCTTTGCCACCGGCGCGTTCAAGAACTCGGCCTTGGTGGCCGTGTCCACCGGTTTGTTGCGCAACATGACGCGCGAAGAAGTCGAGGCCGTCATTGGCCACGAGGTCGCGCACATCGCCAACGGCGACATGGTCACCATGACCCTCATCCAAGGCGTGATGAACACCTTTGTGGTTTTCCTCAGCCGCGTGATCGGCTACATGGTCGACAGCTTCTTGCGCAAAGGCGACAACGAAAACAGCGGCCCCGGCATGGGCTACTACATCACGACCATCGTGATGGACATCCTCTTGGGTGTGTTGGCCGCCATGATCGTGGCTTGGTTCAGCCGCCAACGCGAATTCCGCGCCGACGCGGGAGCCGCGCAGATGATGGGCCGCAAGCAGCCCATGATCAACGCCTTGGCCCGTTTGGGCGGCGTGACCGCGGGCGAATTGCCCAAGACCATGCAGGCCATGGGCATCGCGGGTGGTTTGGGCAAGTGGTTCTCGACCCACCCCCCCATCGAAGAGCGCATCGCCGCTTTGCAGCGCGGCTGATCAGGCCTTGGGCAGGGTGGCCCGGGCCACGGCCTCGGCCACCTTGATGCCGTCCACCCCGGCCGACAAAATGCCACCGGCGTAACCCGCGCCTTCACCGGCTGGGTACAGGCCGCGGGTGTTGAGGCTTTGGAAGTCCTCGCCCCGGGTGATGCGCAGCGGCGCGCTGGTGCGTGTCTCCACCCCGGTCAGCAAGGCGTCGGCCATGTCGTAGCCTTTGATTTTTCGGCCAAACACGGGCAGCGCTTCGCGCATGGCCTCAATCGCATAGGCCGGCAAAGACGGTGCCAAGTCGCCCAGGTGGATGCCCGGTTGGTACGAGGGTTGCACCTCGCCCAACGCGCTGGACGGCTGCCCGGCCAAGAAGTCACCCACGCGCTGGCCCGGCGCATCGTAGCTGCTGCCGCCCAAGGTGTAGGCGCGGCTCTCCAATTGGCGTTGCAACACGATGCCCGCCAGTGGGTGGTGCTGACCTTGTGCGATCAGCGCCTTTGCTTGATCGGCGTAACGCGGCCCATCGGTCTCGCCAAACGCGGCCGTCCACAGCGGCGTGTCTTTGGGGAATTGCAGTGGGAAGTCGCTGGGCTCAATGCCCACCACCAAACCGGCGTTGGCGTTGCGCTCGTTGCGCGAATACTGGCTCATGCCGTTGGTCACCACACGACCGGGCTCGGACGTGGCGGCCACCACCGTGCCGCCCGGGCACATGCAAAAGCTGTACACCGCACGGCCGTTTTGCGCGTGGTGCACCAGCTTGTAATCGGCCGCACCCAGCAAGGGGTGGCCAGCGTGGCGGCCCCAGCGGGCTTGGTCGATCACGCTTTGGGGGTGTTCGATGCGAAAGCCCACCGAAAACGGTTTGGCTTCCATGTACACCCCCGCGTCCCACAGCAGGGCAAAGCTGTCGCGTGCGCTGTGGCCCAAGGCCATGACCACGCGCCGCGCAGGCAGCACCAGTGCTTCTTCGGTGTCGAGCCGACGCACGCGCAGGGCTTGTACCTCGGCTTGGCCGTCGGCGCCGGGCGCGCGTTCAATGCCGGTCAACAGGTGCTCAAAACGGATCTCGCCGCCCAGCGCGATGATTTTTTCGCGCATCGCCTCGACCACCTTGACCAGTTTGAAGGTGCCGATGTGGGGGTGCGCTTGGTAGAGGATTTCGGGCGGAGCACCGGCGTCCACGAATTCGTGCATCACCTTGCGGCCCAAAAAGCGCGGGTCTTTGATTTGGCTGTAGAGCTTGCCGTCGGAAAACAGGCCCGCGCCGCCTTCGC
>JBFZCK010000187.1:0-2555 GCA_041307965.1 Burkholderiales bacterium
CCCCAACGCGAAACAGATTTTCCGCCGCCTCTTGTGGGCGCAGTTGCAGCGCGGCGTTGGCTGCTGACCAAACGTCGCGGATGTTGTTGAAGAAATTGCTCACCCCACGTCGCACGGGGTCAGGCGTGACGTTGGTGTACGTGGTGGCCACGGGTTTGAGCACGTTGGTATCGATGACATCGTTGAACTTGTAAACGCCTCGGTTCCAAGGCTCCAACGGATCTTGGGGGTGAGCATCGGGTCCCGTTGCACATCCGGTCAACAGCAAAAAGATCACCAACCCAAAACACCGCCCAGCTGCGCGCGAGAGTGTCATCATTTGTTGTCTTCCGCTTTGCTGAACAAGAACTGGCTGATCAGGTTTTCCAACACCAAGGCCGACTGCGTTTGGGTGATTTCATTGCCCGCAGCCCAAGTGGCCTCTTCGGCACCGGGCTCCACGCCCAGGTACTGCTCGCCGAGCAAACCCGCGGTCAAAATTTTGACCGAACTGTCCTTGGGAAACTTGAAACGCTCCTCCATGGCCATCTCGACCGTGGCTTGAAAGGTGTCGTCGTCAAAACGGATGGACGCCACGCGCCCCACCACCACGCCGGCGCTGCGCACGGCGGCTTGTGGTTTCAAGCCCCCAATGTTGTCAAAACGCGCAGTGACGGTGTAGGTTTTTTCAAAGCTCAAACTCAGCAAATTGGCCGATTTCAAGGCCAAAAAAAGCAAGGCCACGGCGCCCAAAACCACAAACAAACCCACCCACACATCGTTTTTAGAGCGTTGCATAGCAATCCCCTGTTTTTTAAATACTGAACATCATGGCGGTCAACACGAAGTCGAGCGCCAACACCGCCAAGGACGCCACGACCACCGTGCGTGTCGTGGCCCTTGAGACGCCCTCGGGCGTTGGCTGAGCCTCGTAGCCTTGATACACGGCAACAAAGGTCACCGTCACACCAAACACCACACTTTTGATCACGCCGTTACCCACGTCTTTCCAAACGTCCACGCCGCCTTGCATTTGTCCCCAGAACGAGCCGGCATCGACACCGATCATGAGCACGCCCACCACCCAGCCACCGATCACACCGACGGCACTGAAGACGGCGGCCAAAATGGGCATGGCCACCACGCCACCCCAAAACCTCGGTGCCAAGATGCGCTTAACCGGGTCCACGGCCATCATGTCCATGGCGCTGAGTTGCTCACCTGCCTTCATCAAACCGATCTCAGCGGTCAAACTGGTGCCAGCGCGCCCGGCGAACAACAGCGCCGTGACCACGGGGCCGAGCTCACGCACCAAACTCAAGGTGACCAACAGGCCCAAGGCTTCGGCAGAGCCGTAACGCTGCAGGGTGTAGTAGCCCTGCAAACTCAGAACAAAACCCACGAACAAACCCGAGACCGCAATGATGGCCAAGGAGTAGTTGCCCAAAAAATGGATCTGGTCGCGCACCAAAGAAAAGCGGCGCACGTTCTCACCCACCAAAGCCAACAAGCGAAACAACAAAGCCGCCGCATGGCCAATATTGGCCAACCAGCGACGTGTGGCCCAACCCAACTGCGCCAAAACGTTCATCGCATCACCCCCGCAAAATCTTCTGCCACGCTGGGGCCTGGGTAGTGGAAACGCACAGGGCCCTCGGGTGACGCCGTGACAAACTGCTTGACCAAGGGATCGGTGCTGTTGCGCACCTCTTGGGGCGTGCCATGTGCGGCGATGTGACCATTGGCCAAGATGATGACTTGGTCGGCAATGTGGAAGGTTTCGTCCACATCGTGCGACACGATGACACTGGTCAAACCCAAGGTGTCATTGAGGTCGCGGATCAAACGCGCGGCCGTGCCCAAAGAAATCGGGTCCAAGCCCGCAAAGGGCTCGTCGTACATGATGAGCTGAGGGTCCAAGGCAATCGCACGGGCCAAGGCCACGCGTCGCGCCATGCCGCCTGAGAGTTGGCTGGGCATGAGGTCGCGCGCACCGCGCAAACCCACGGCGTGCAGCTTCATCAACACGATGTCGCGGATGAGGGCTTCGGGCAAATTGGTGTGCTCACGCAAGGCGAAGGCCACGTTGTCGAACACCGAAATGTCGGTGAACAAGGCACCGAACTGGTAGAGCATGCCCATTTTCCGGCGCACAGCGTACAAACCGCTGGGGTCCAACTGCCCCACATCTTGGCCGTCAAACAGCACCTGGCCGCTTTGGGCTTTGACCTGACCAGCCATCAAACGCATCAGCGTGGTTTTACCGCCACCGGATGCGCCCATGATGGCCGTGACGCTGCCTTGGTGAATGCGCAAGGAGACGCCGTCAACGATGATTCGCTCATCGTACCCAAAGGTGACGTTGCGCAGTTCTGCCAGTGAATGTGTGGTGTCGTTCATAAAACAAGTATCGACACCTGCGTGTCGACCTTGTTGGAATCATAAAGGATGACAGCAGGGGTTCAGCGCGGCAGGTCCGATTCACCCATCAAAAACTCATCCACCGCACGCGCGGCTTGCCGACCTTCGCGGATGGCCCACACCACCAAGGACTGGCCACGGCGGATGTCGCCAGC
>JBFZCK010000188.1:0-3272 GCA_041307965.1 Burkholderiales bacterium
GCAGAGATTCAGGCCGGCAAGGGGCAAATTGGTGTGCTGGGCGCTTTGCACGGTCAACTGGCCTCCAACACCAAAGACCTGCACGACGTGAGCCAACTGGCCAAAAACCTGAAAATCAGCCCCGCTTTCATGAAGTTGGGCAAGCTGGGCACCGGCGAACAAAAATACATTCCTTGGATTCAAGCCACCTTCATCATGGTGGCCAACAAAAAGGCCCTCCCCCATTTGCCCGCTGGTGCGGACATCAACGCCTTGACCTATGACCAACTCGTTCAGTGGTCGAAGAACCTGGCCGAAAAAACCGGTGGTCCCAAGTTCGGCTTTCCCGCCGGCCCTCAGGGTTTGAAGCACCGCTTCTTCCAAGGCTACCTCTACCCCTCCTACGCCGACTCGGTGGTCACCGAATTCCGTTCGGCCCAAGCCGAAAAAGGCTGGCAGATGATGGTCAACCTGTGGCAGTACACCAACCCCGCCTCGACGACCTACAACTTCATGCAAGAACCCTTGCTGGCCGACCAAGTCTGGGTGGCGTTTGACCACATGGCCCGCGTGTCCGACGCTTTCAACAAGCGCCCCAACGACTTCGTCGCGTTCCCAGCGCCAGCGGGCCCCACGGGTCGCGGCTTCATGCCCGTGTTGGCGGGTTTGGCCATCCCCAAAACCGCACCCGACCGCGCCGCCAGTGAAAAGCTCATCGCTCACCTGATGCGCCCTGAAGTGCAGTTGGCGACCCTGCAAGCCACCAACTTCTTCCCCACCGTGGCGACCAACATCCCCAACGACATTTCGGTGGCTGCACGCATCACGGGTGAAGCTGTGGCGCGTCAAGCCTCGGCCAAAGACGCCAATCCTGGCTTGTTGCCCGTGGGCTTGGGCGCACAAGGCGGCAAGTTCAACCAAGTCTATGTGGACGCTTTTGAGCGCATCGTGTTGGCCAAGCAGCCGATCCGTGCCGTGCTCGACAGCCAAGCCGACACCCTGCGCAAAATCATGCAAGAGACCGGTGCCCCCTGCTGGGAACCGGACAAAGCCTCTGCTGGCGCTTGCCCTGTGAAGTGAGGCCACGCTGATGTCGTCCCGTTGGTTGCCCTACGCCTTGATCGCACCCGCCACGGTCTTCACCGCGGCGCTGTTCCTCTACCCGTTTGGAATGGTGGCGAGTCAAGCTTTCACGGGCAGCGACGGGGCGTTCAGCTTGGCGCACTTTCGCACCATGGCGGACCACTGGAAGTTCGCCGGTGCACTGAAAAACACGCTGTGGTTGGCGGCCATCGTGGTGCCACTGCAGCTGTGTTTGGCCTTGGCCTTGGCGCAAATGGTCACGCGGCTGCAACGCGGGCGCGACACCATGCTCTACATCTGGACGATCCCTCTGGGCATCTCCGATCTGGCCGCCGGCATCATCTGGCTGGCCATTTTTGAACAAACCGGTTTTCTCAACAGCCTCATGATGGGTGTGGGCGTGGTGAGCGAACCCGTCGGATTTTTGGGGTATGCCAACCTGGGTACCACGCTGTTGGCGGTGGTGATGGCCGAGGTGTGGCGTGCCACCGCGATTGTGTTGGTGATTTTGGTCTCGGGCATGGGCCTGATCCCCAAGGAATACAGCGAAGCCGCCGAGGTGTTTGGTGCGGGTGCCTGGGCCAAGTTTTGGCGCGTGACATTGCCCCTGCTCAAGCCCAGCTTGCAAACGGCTTTGATCTTGCGAACCATCCTGGCCTTTGAGGTCTTTGCGGTGGTGGCCGTGCTCTCGGGCACCCAGTTTCCCGTGCTCATGGGCGAAACCTATGAGTGGCAATTCACCCTGCAGGACGGCTCGGTGGCCGCGGCCTACGCCATGGTGATTCTGGCCATCTCCATCGTATCGACCGTGTTCTTTTTGCGCGTGCTGCGCACACCGCAAGGGGTTCGCGCATGAGCTCGCCCATCACACTCGAGCAAGCCCAGCGGCGCACCCGTCGCGTGTTGCTGGTGGGCGCCACAGCCGCCACCCTGTGGGTTCTGTTGCCGCTGTATTTTTTGCTGGTCAATGCGTTTTCGTCGCCCGAGGCTGTCAGCCAATTTCCCAAAGCCTATTGGCCTGAGGGGAACACCGAGAGCTTGGCGTTTTTGTTGGGCTTTCAAGGTGTGATCAGTGCGCTGGTCAATTCTTTGGCCGTGGCGGCCATGACCATGGTGGTGTCGATCGGCTTGGGCGCACCCGCGGGTTACGCCATTGCACGCTACGAATTTCGTGGAAAAACCGCGTTTCGCATGCTCATCATGCTGACCCGGGCGTTCCCCTTACCGCTGCTGGCCTTGCCCTTGGCGGTGCTGTTCATCCGTAGCGGCGTGGACGACACGCTGTGGGGCTTGGCCATGGTGCACACCATGCTGGCCCTGCCCTTTGCGGTGCTGATCACCTATTCGCTGTTCTCGGGGGTGCCCGTGGAGCTGGAAGAGGCCGCATGGGTGTTTGGTTGCAACAAGTGGCAAGCCTTTAGGCGTGTGGTGCTGCCGCTGGCTGCGCCGGGTTTGGCGGCGTCGGCGGTGTTTGCTTTTGTGATTTCGTGGAACGAAGTCTTTGCCGCCGCCGTGCTCACGATCGAGAACCGCACGCTCACCGCCTTTTTGCTGCAAAGCCTCAACACCTCGCCGGTGTATTTGAAATTCGCGGGTGGCGCTTTGTTGGTGGTGCCCGCCGCCATTTTTATGTTCCTCATCCGCAAACACCTGTTTGCGATGTGGGGCATCTCCAACCGCTAAAGGACAGGCTGCCATGGCCGACATTCGAATCGCCAATGCGACCAAACACTTTGGTGCATTTCACGCCCTCAAAGGCATCGACCTGCACGTTCAGGACCAAGAATTCATGGTGCTGCTCGGTGCTTCGGGTTGCGGCAAGTCCACCTTGCTGCGCATCATCGCGGGGCTGGAGAGCGCCGACGCGGGCACGGTGCACGTCGGCGAGGAGCGCATCGACCAGCTGCAAGCCAAAGACCGGCGCCTGTCGATGGTGTTCCAGAACTACGCCGTGTTTCCGCACCTCACGGTGTTCGAGAACATCGCGTTTGGCCTGCGCATGCAAAAGCGACCCGATGCCGAAGTGAAGCAAAAGGTGCAAAAGGTGGCGGAGTTGGTGCACCTAGAAACTTTGCTGGAGCGTTACTCTGGCCAACTCAGCGGGGGCCAACGCCAGCGCGTGGCCTTGGCGCGCGCCTTGGCGGTGGAGCCGCGCGTGATTTTGATGGACGAGCCGCTGTCCAACCTCGATGCACTGCTGCGCTTGGAGA
>JBFZCK010000189.1:0-5056 GCA_041307965.1 Burkholderiales bacterium
GTTGTTGGCCATGTTGCTGGCACCGTACCTGCGCAAGTTCGGCAAGTTCACCGTGCCTGAGTTCATTGGCGACCGCTTCTACTCGAAGACCGCCCGTAACGTGGCCGTGTTGTGCTTGTTGATCGCTTCGCTGACCTACATCATTGGCCAGATGACCGGCGTGGGCGTGACCTTCGCTCGTTTCTTGGGCGTGTCCGCCGATCAAGGCATTTACATCGGTATGGCGATTGTGTTCATGTACGCCGTGTTCGGCGGCATGAAAGGCATCACCTACACCCAAGTGGCTCAGTACATCGTGCTGATCGCAGCTTACTTGGTGCCTGCCTTCTTCATCTCTTTGAACCTGACCGGCAACCCATTCCCACAGTTGGGCTTGGGCTCTGACTACATCGGCACCGACGTGTCTTTGTTGTCCAAGCTGGACCAAGTGGTGACCGACCTGGGCTTTAGCCAGTACACCACCACGTCCGCTGGTTCGACGCTGAACATGTTCATGTACACCGTGTCGTTGATGATCGGTACCGCGGGTCTGCCCCACGTGATCGTTCGCTTCTTCACCGTGCCAAAAGTTGCTGACGCACGTTCGTCCGCCGGCTGGGCTTTGATCTTCATCGCCTTGTTGTACACGACCGCTCCTGCGGTGGGCGCCATGGCCAAGTTCAACCTGCACGCCACCGTGAACACGGCAGCGGTGACCGGTGGCGACTTGTTCGCGACTGAAGCCAGCTTGCAGTACGAAAGCCGTCCTGACTGGATGAAGCGCTGGGAAAAAACCGGTTTGTTGAAGTTCGAAGACAAGAACGCCGACGGCCGCATCCAGTACTACAACGACGCGACCAAAAATGAGGCTGCCAAAGCCAAGGCCGACGCCGCTGGCTGGAAAGGCAACGAATTGACCGTCAACGCCGACATCATCGTGTTGGCCAACCCCGAAATCGCCTTGCTGCCCAACTGGGTGATCGCTTTGGTGGCTGCGGGTGGTTTGGCTGCTGCTTTGTCGACCGCGGCTGGTTTGCTCTTGGCCATCTCCTCGGCCGTGTCGCACGACCTGATCAAGGGTGCCATCAACCCTGACATCAGCGAAAAAGGCGAACTCATGGCCGGTAAGATTGCCATGGCTGTGGCGATTTTTGTGGCCGGCTGGTTGGGTCTGAACCCACCTGGCTTCGCCGCCGGTACCGTGGCCTTGGCCTTCGGTATTGCCGCCTCCACCATCTTCCCCGCGTTGATGATGGGTATCTTCAGCAAGACCGTGACCGACAAAGGCGCTACCGCCGGTATGTTGGCTGGCTTGTTCGTTGTGTTGTTCTACGTGTTCGCACACAAGGGCATCTTCTTCGTCAAGGGTACCGAGTACCTTGACCTGATCGGTGGCGCCAACGCCTTCTTCACCATCACCCCTGAGGCCTTCGGCACCGTGGGCGCGATCGTGAACTTCGCTGTGGCTTACCTGGTCAGCAAGATGTCGGCACCTGTGCCACAACACATCCAGGCCTTGGTTGAGTCGGTTCGCGTGCCAAAAGGCGCGGGTTCCGCAGCAGCCGGTCACTGAGATGACGCTTCGATCGGTGCGGTGATTGCCGCTCCGATCTGAAACGCAAAAGCCCCGTCAGGCAACTGATGGGGCTTTTTTATTGAATGGGTGCGATTGGGTGACAATCGAGACCAACACCGAAAACACGGACAACCATGACCAGCATTTTTATTTTTAATTGGATCTTTTTACTGGCGTTGTTCCCCATCGCCTTTTTTTGGTTGCGCCGCGCTTACCGCATTTTGTTCAAGAACGATTACAGCGAAGTGGCTTTAAAAAAGGGATTGCCCCCGGACAATGCCGAAAAATACGCGCCCTATGAGATGGCCATCAACATGGTCGGTGGCGTGGTAATGGTGGTGGTGTTGGTGGCCGTTTTGGGCTTTCAGGCCTTGTCTTCGGACGATTGGATCGCCATTGCGGGTTCCACCCTTTGGCTCAAGCTCTTTGCCTCATACGCCTTGAGCCGACACGCCCACGGCGGCATCGCCGGATTGGTCAAGAAGAAGCCGCCAACCGATCCGACGGCCTGATTCAATACACCAGCTGATCGGGACGGATGTCTTGCAAGATGGTGGTGGCGATCTCTTCGATCGACTTGGTGGTGGTGGAGAGCCAACGGATGCCCTCGCGTCGCATCATGGCCTCGGCCAGCGCCACCTCTTCGCGGCAATTGGCCAAGCTGGCGTATTTGGAGTTGGGGCGGCGTTCGTGACGGATTTCGCTCAAGCGCTCGGGTGAAATGGTCAATCCAAAAATCTTCTTGCGGTGCGGAGCCAAGGCCGGCGGCAGTTGGTGCCGATCGAAGTCTTCGGGGATGAGCGGGTAGTTCGAGGCTTTGAGGCCGTACTGCATGGCCAAGTACAGCGAGGTCGGTGTTTTGCCGCTGCGGCTCACCCCCACCAGAATCACGTCTGAGCTGGCCAAGTCGCGGTTGCTTTGCCCGTCGTCGTGGGCCAATGAGAAGTTGATCGCTTCGATGCGGTCGTTGTAGGCCTTGCTTTTGGACGCGTCCGAGAAGCGGCCCACCCGGTGGTTGGACTTGATGCCCAATTCGGCCTCCAGCGGCTCCACGAAGGTGCCGAACATGTCCATGAGCATGCCCTCGTCGCCATGCGCGCGCAGCACGGCCAAGACCTCCATGTTCACGATCGTGGAGAACACCAAGGGGCGTTTGCCTTCCTGTTCGGCCGTGTGTTTGATTTGACGCACCGCTTGGTGGGCTTTGTCCACCGTGTCCACAAAGGGCATGCGCACGTGGCGAAACTCGGTTTCGAACTGCGCCAAGATGGCGTTGCCAAAGGTCTCGGCGGTGATACCCGTGCCGTCAGAGATGAAAAAAACCGTGCGGTTGGGCATGAACAAGCCTCAAATAGTGGTCGGAGTATCCACTTTACAATACTGGGTTGATTACACAGCCCCTGTTGGACCCGATCCCCCAGACCTACAAAAACCATGGGACGGTCGTCAAACAGGCGCTCACACGGTTGTTTAACTTCAGCGGAGCTTCTCCATGTCTCAACTCTTCAGCCCGACCGCCTTGGTCGTCCCCTTCGAACAGCTCAGGATGAGCGATGTCGAGTCCGTTGGCGGTAAAAACGCCAGCTTGGGCGAGATGATTTCTCAGTTGCCCAGTGGCGTCAAAGTGCCCACGGGTTTTGCCACCACGGCCCACGCGTTTCGCCAGTTTTTGCAGCACGACGGCCTGACCGCGCGCATCAACGCCGAACTCGACGCCTTGGACACCGAAGATGTGCGCGCTTTGGCCGAGGTCGGTGCCCGCATCCGCGCCATGGTCGAGGCCCAACCCTTTCCCGCCGATCTGGAAAAAGCCATCCGTGAGGCCTTCATCACCTTGTGTGGCGGCAACGACAAAGCGTCCTTTGCCGTGCGCTCCTCGGCCACCGCCGAAGACTTGCCCGACGCGTCTTTCGCTGGTCAGCAAGAAACCTTCCTCAACGTGGTGGGCATCGAGGATGTGCTGCACAAGATGAAAGAGGTCTTTGCCTCGCTCTACAACGACCGCGCCATCAGCTACCGCGTGCACAAGGGCTTTGCCCACGCCGATGTGGCTTTGTCCGCCGGTGTGCAGCGCATGGTGCGCTCCGACCTGGGCGCCGCCGGTGTGATGTTCACCATCGACACCGAGTCCGGCTTTGAAGACGTGGTCTTCATCACCTCGAGCTACGGCTTGGGTGAGACCGTGGTGCAGGGCGCGGTGAACCCCGACGAGTTCTATGTGCACAAGCCCATGCTCAAGGCCGGCAAGCGTGCGCTGATTCGCCGCAACCTGGGCTCCAAGCTCATCCAGATGGTGTTCGCTACGCCCGCTGAGAAAGCCGCCAGCGGCAAATTGGTCAACACCATCGACGTGCCCACCGAGCAGCGCAACCGCTACTCGCTGACCGACGCCGACGTCGAGCAGTTGGCCCAATACGCGCTGGTCATTGAGCAGCACTACGGCCGCCCCATGGACATCGAGTGGGGCAAAGACGGCACCGACGGCCAGCTCTACATCTTGCAAGCGCGCCCCGAAACCGTGAAGAGCCAAGCCCAAGGCAAGGCCGAGCTGCGCTACAAGCTCAAGGGCACCAGCCAGGTGCTCAGCGAAGGCCGTGCCATTGGTCAAAAAATTGGTGCTGGCCCCGTGCGTTTGGTGCAGCACATCAGCGAGATGGACAAGGTCCAGCCCGGTGACGTTTTGGTCACCGACATGACCGACCCCAACTGGGAACCCGTGATGAAGCGCGCCAGCGCCATCGTCACCAACCGCGGTGGCCGCACCTGCCACGCCGCCATCATCGCGCGCGAACTCGGCATTCCCGCCGTGGTGGGCTGTGGCGACGCCACCGAACACCTCAAAGACGGCACCATCGTGACCGTGAGCTGCGCCGAGGGCGACACCGGCCGCATTTACGACGGCTTGTTGGAAACCGAAGTGACCGAAGTCCAGCGCGGCGAAATGCCCCCGGTGGACGTCAAGATCATGATGAACGTGGGCAACCCCCAGCTCGCCTTTGACTTCGCCCAAGTGCCCAACAGCGGCGTGGGCTTGGCGCGCTTGGAGTTCATCATCAACAACAACATCGGTGTGCACCCCAAGGCGATTTTGGACTACCCCAATATCGACGCCGACTTGAAGAAAGCCGTGGAATCGGTGGCCCGTGGCCACGCTTCGCCCCGCGCGTTTTACGTCGACAAGGTCGCCGAAGGTGTGGCGACCATCGCCGCGGCCTTCTGGCCCAAACCCGTGATCGTGCGTTTGTCCGACTTCAAGAGCAACGAATACCGCAAGCTCGTGGGCGGCAGCCGTTACGAGCCGGAAGAAGAAAACCCCATGTTGGGTTTCCGTGGTGCGGCGCGTTACGTCAGCGAAGACTTCCGCGAAGCCTTTGCCATGGAATGCGAGGCTTTGAAGCGCGTGCGCGAAGACATGGGCTTGACCAACGTGCAAGTGATGGTGCCCTTCGTGCGCACCTTGGCCCAAGCCAAGCGCGTGACCGAGTTGCTCGCCGACAAAGG
>JBFZCK010000190.1:0-3358 GCA_041307965.1 Burkholderiales bacterium
GCACATGTCCATGCTGAACTCTTGGTCGCGGAAGACCGTGAGGCCTTCTTTGAGCGAGAGCTGGAACCAGTCGCGGCAGGTGATGCGGTTGCCGGTCCAGTTGTGGAAGTACTCGTGGCCCACGACCGACTCGATGTTGCCGAAGTCGGTGTCGGTGGCCGTGGCGGCGTTGGCCAGCACGTACTTGGTGTTGAAGATGTTCAGGCCCTTGTTCTCCATGGCGCCCATGTTGAAGTCGCTGGTGGCCACGATCATGAAGCGCTCGAGGTCCAAAGGCAGGCCAAAGCGGGTTTCGTCCCACGCCACGCTGGCCATGAGCGAGCGCATGGCGTGTTCGGTTTTGTCCAAATCGCCGGGGCGCACAAACACCTGCAAGAGGTGATCGCCGCCGCTGCGGCTGGTGATGCGCTGCTCGCGCGCGACCAACTGACCCGCCACCAAGGCAAACAAATAGCAAGGCTTTTTGTGGGGGTCGACCCACTTGGCAAAATGGCGCCCACCGTCCAGATCGCCTTGTTCGACCAAGTTGCCGTTGGACAGCAGCACCGGGTATTGGGCTTTGTCGGCGCGCAGCGTGACTTGGTAGCTCGCCATCACATCGGGGCGGTCCAAGAAGTAGGTGATGCGGCGAAAGCCCTCGGCTTCGCACTGCGTAAAAAACGTGCCCTGGCTCACGTACAAGCCCATGAGCTGGGTGTTTTTCTCGGGCACGCAGGTGGTGAAGATCTCCAAGTCAAAACCAGCCGGGTCAACGGGGAGGTTGTCCAGCACCAGTTGCGCGCCGTCCATCTTGAACGAGCAGCCCGCGCCGTTGACCAGCACGCGCACCACGGTGAGATCTTCGCCGTCCAAACGCAGCGCTTGCGCGGGCACGTCGGGGTTGCGGCGCAGGTGCATTTTGTTGAGCACCCGCGTCTTGGCCGGGTCCAGGTCGAACGTCAGGTCGACGGTGTCCACCCAATAGGCCGAGGGGGCGTACTGCTCGCGCAACACCAAAGTGGCTTGTCCTTCACGCATCTCAATGTCCTTAATCAAACGCCTTGTTTCAGCGAAGCTTCGATGAACGGGTCGAGGTCACCGTCGAGCACTTTTTGGGTGGCCGAGATTTCCACGTTGGTGCGCAAATCCTTGATGCGGCTGTTGTCCAACACATAGCTGCGGATCTGGTGACCCCAGCCCACATCGGTCTTGGTGTCTTCGAGCTTTTGTTGCTCTTCTTGGCGCTTGCGCATCTCAAAGTCGTAGAGCTTGGAGCGCAAACGTTGCCACGCGATGTCGCGGTTGCCGTGCTGGCTGCGACCGTCTTGGCACTGCACCACGATGCCGGTTGGCATGTGCGTCAAGCGCACGGCCGAGTCGGTTTTGTTGATGTGCTGACCGCCCGCACCGCTGGCGCGGTAGGTGTCCGTGCGCACATCGGCGGGGTTGATGTCGATCTCGATCGAGTCGTCGATCTCGGGGTAGACGAACAAAGACGCGAACGAGGTGTGGCGTCCGCCCGAGGAGTCGAATGGGCTTTTGCGCACCAGGCGGTGAACACCGGTTTCGGTGCGCAAGAGGCCGTAGGCGTACTCGCCCTCGACCTTGATGGTCGCGCTCTTGATGCCCGCGGTGTCGCCCGCGGTTTCTTCTTCCACCGTGGCTTTGAAGCCTTTTCGCTCGGCGTAACGGATGTACTGACGCAGCAACATACTGGCCCAGTCGCAAGCCTCAGTCCCGCCCGCGCCGGCCTGGATGTCCACGAAGCAGTTCAGCGGATCGGCCGGGTTGTTGAACATGCGGCGGAATTCGAGCTTCTCCACCTCGGCGGCCACGGACTGTGCTTCACCCTCGATGGTGATCAGGCCGTCTTCGTCGCCGTCGGCAAAAGACATCTCGAACAACTCGCTGTTGTCGGCCAACTCACCCGTCAGGCGGTCCAGCACAACGACCACGTCTTCCAGTGATTTTTTCTCTTTGCCCAGCTCTTGGGCGCGCTTGGGGTTGTTCCAGACCGTGGGGTCTTCCAGCGCAGATTCGACTTCCTTTAACTTCGATGCTTTGCGATCGTAGTCAAAGATACCTCCGTAACTCGACCACGCGAGCGCTGAGGTCTTGGAGTTGGGCTTGGATGGCGTTGCTGCGTTCTGCTTCCATGGGGAACCTTCGGTTGTCAAATACAAAGATGGGATTTTCTCACGTTCCCGCGGGTTCCCGCGCGCGGCTTGCTACAGTGGTGCCACAGGAGAACCCCAACATGACGATCCCTTTGACCCCCGTGGCTTTGGGCCGCAGCGATTTGCGCGTGGCCCCCATCTGTTTGGGCACCATGACCTTTGGCGAGCAGGTCGACACCGACTTGGCGCACCGCATCATGGACCGCGCCTTGGAGCGTGGTGTGGATTTTTTCGACACCGCCGAGATGTACGCGGTGCCCGCAAAGCCCGAGACCTATGGCGCTACCGAAACCATCATCGGTCAGTGGTTCGCCAGCCGCCCCGGCGCGCGCCAGCGCGTGGTCTTGGCCACCAAAGTGGCCGGTCCATCGCGCGGCATGCCGTGGATTCGCGGCGATCAATCGGGCCTGAGCCGCGCCGAGATCGTCTCGGCCTGTGACGCCAGCCTGCGCCGTTTGAAAACCGACGTGATCGACCTCTACCAACTCCACTGGCCTGCGCGCAACGTGCCGACCTTTGGCCAGCTGGCCTTCGACCCCAGCAAAGACAAGGCCTGCGCCAGCATCTCAGAACAGCTCGAGGCCTTGGCCGGTTTGGTGCATGCGGGCAAGGTGCGCGCCGTGGGTTTGTCCAACGAGTCGCCTTATGGTGTGCACGAATTCGTCCGTTTGGCCGAGCAACACGGTCTGCCGGTCGTGGCCTCGGTGCAAAACCCCTACACCTTGGTCAACCGCAGTTTTGAGAACGGTACCGACGAGACCTGCCACCGCTTGGGCGTGTCTTTGTTGGCCTATTCCCCTTTGGGTTTTGGTTTGCTCACCGGCAAATACGACGCCACCGGCCTGACCGCGCCCGAAGCACCCCGTGGCCGTTTGGCCCTGTTTGAGAACTTCCGTGCGCAACGCTGGGGCCGTCCCATGGCCATGGACGCCGCGCGGGCTTACAACGCCCTGGCCCGCGAACACGGCCTCACACCGACCGCCATGGCCTTGGCCTTTTGTTACCGCAACTGGCGCGTGGCCAGCACCATCATCGGCGTGACCTCGCTCGCCCAATTGGACGAGTGCATCGAGGCTTGGGACGTCACGCTCAGTCCCGAATTGCTCGAGGCCATCGACGCCATCCGTTGGACCTACCGCGATCCCGCTCAGTGATGGCCAAGGGCAAACACGTCAGTGAAACCCCCGCCACCGCTTGGCTCA
>JBFZCK010000191.1:0-5059 GCA_041307965.1 Burkholderiales bacterium
CTGCCACAAATGCCTAGAATCTGTGACTGAAACAGAGGTAATCAACGCGGGGTGCGGTCGTCGATGGACAAACTCAAACAACTCGAAACCTTCGTGGCCGTGGCCACACGCGGCAGCCTGATTGGCGCGGCGCGGGCCGAAGGCGTGGCCCCGGCGGTCATTGGGCGGCGGCTGGACGCGCTGGAGTCGCGCTTGGGCGTCAAGCTCTTGGTGCGCACCACGCGGCGCATCACCCTGACGCACGAGGGCTCGGCGTTTTTGGAAGACTGCCAGCGCCTGCTCATGGACTTGGCCAACGCCGAGGCCAGCGTGAGCGAGGGCGGTGTGAAGGCCAGCGGGCATTTGCGCATCACCGCCCCGGCGGGCTTTGGGCGGCGCCACGTCGCCCCGCTGGTGCCGCGTTTTCGCGAGCGCCACCCCGAGGTCACGATCTCGCTCAACCTGAGCGACCGCGTGGTGGACGTGGCCAGTGAAGGCTACGACTGCGCGGTGCGTGTGGGCGATTTGCCCGACTCGTCCTTGGTCAGTCTGCGCTTGGCCGACAACCGGCGCATGTGTGTGGCCACGCCGCGTTATTTGAAACAACACGGCACGCCCCAAACCCCGGCCGACCTGGTGAGCTTCGATTGCCTGACCTTGTCGTCGGATGCCTCACAAACGCGCGGTTGGGCGTTTGCCTCACCCCAGCCCAACGGCGACGTGGAGATCACCCATTTGCGCCCGCGCGGCCCGCTGGATTGCAGCGACGGTCAGGTCTTGCACGAGTGGTGTTTGGCGGGTTATGGCATTGCGTGGCGCAGCAGCTGGGAGGTGGATGAGGACATCCGCGCCGGCCGTTTGGTGCCGGTGTTGGAGTCGCACGCCGCGCCGGCCAACGGCATTTATGCGGTGTTCGCCCAGCGCAAGCACATGGCGCTGCGCTTGCGTTTGTGGATCGACTTCCTCAAAAGCGAATTCGCCCGCCCCGAGCATTGGGGCGCGGTGCAATAAAGCAAGCGCCTTAAAACAGGCTGCTGAGCAACCAGGCGGCGGTGCCCCACATCATCAGCGCGACCAGCCCATCCAAAGCGCGCCACACGCGCAGCGAGTTGAGCCGAC
Organism: Burkholderiales bacterium; assembly: GCA_041307965.1. Lineage (GTDB taxonomy): Bacteria > Pseudomonadota > Gammaproteobacteria > Burkholderiales > Burkholderiaceae_C > Hydrogenophaga. The sequence goes on from JBFZCK010000191.1 coordinate 1,099, forward strand.
GACCCAACCAAAACGCGGCCACGCCCAACAGGCTGAACCAGACGATGGAGCCCGCAATCGCGCCCAAACCGAACACGTGGCTGCCTTGTCCGTAGGCCAAAGACGCCGTGCCGATGAGCACCGCGGTGTCCAGCCAAGCGTGGGGGTTGAGCCAAGAAAAAGCCAAGGCGCTGCCCACGGCTTGCAAACGCGTCATGGTGGGCGCTTGGACACGTGAGCCGCCCTCTGGGCTGAAGACTTGAACCGCCGTGGGGTGGCGAAAGCGCTTCATGGCTTGTGCGCCGTAGTACATCAAAAACAAAATGCCCGCGCCCACCAAAGCCCCGTGCAGCTTGTCCGACAAGCCGCCGAGCTGGGCCAAGCCCAACACGCCCAGCGCGATCAGGCTCATGTCGGCCAAGGCACACACGGCGACGGTCAAGCCCAGGTGTTGGCGTTGCAGGCCCATGCGCAAGACGTGGGCGTTTTGGGGGCCAATGGCCATGATGAGCGACATGCTCAGCACCATGCCGGCGGCGAATGTGGGGAAGGCGATGACCATGGGGAACTCCAGATACCAGCGGTTCGATGCCCGAATTGTGGTCAAACTGGCCGCTTCATTAAAGCAAGTTGAATTAAACTGACATTGCTTAAATTTAATTTAACCAAATGCCTGCCATGCTCGACGCCCGTCAACTCGAAGCCTTCAGTGCCGTTGTCGAACACGGCGGTTTTGGCCCCGCCGCGCAAGCGCTGTCCTTGACCCTGCCCGCGGTCTCGGTGCGCATCAAGGCCTTGGAAGACGGCTTGGGCCAGCGCTTGCTGGTGCGGGGCAAGCGGGTGCGCGCCACCGCGGCCGGTCAGGCCCTGTTGGCCCACGTCAAACAGGTGCAAATGATGGAAGCCGATGTGCTTCAGGGTTTGCAAGCCGGCGCTTCCGTGGGGTCTGGCGCGGCCGCTTGGCAAAGCCTGAGCGTGGCCATCAACGCCGATTCGGTGGCGAGTTGGTTTTTGCCCGGTGTGGCGCCGCTCTTGCAGCGCCACCGTTTGTTGCTCGACATCGTGATCGATGACCAAGACCACACCCACGATGCGCTCAAAAGCGGCGAGGTCATGGGCTGTGTGACGACCTTGTCCCAAGCCATGCGGGGGTGTGTGGCCGAGCCACTGGGCACCATGCGTTACCGCTGCGTGGCCGCGCCGGTCGTGGCGCAACGCTGCCGAACACCGGCGGGCAAAGTCTCGGTGCACCGATTGCTGAGCCACCCGGCGGTCATTTTCAACCGCAAAGACGCCTTGCAAGACGCATTTTTGGCCCAGCACTTTGGCTTGCAGCAGCCCCACTACCCGCGCCATTTCGCGCCCGCGATCGATGCGTTTGAGGCCGCCATCGGTTTGGGCCTGGGCTGGGGCATGGTGCCCGAGCAGCACCTGGCCGGGCGCAGCGACCTGGTGGAGGTCTTGCCCGGGGCCACGGTGGACGTGGTCTTGTACTGGCAACACTGGGCCCGCGAGTCGGTGTCGGCGCAGCGTTTGACCCAGGCCGTGAAGGCCGCTGCCGCCCTGCAACTGCGGCCCACCTAAAATCACCCCATGCTTCACATCCAACACGAACTCTTGCGCGGTTTGGCCGACGCCCTGGAGGCCTTGAGCCCGGGTGCTGGCGAGCGCGCCGCTTTTGAATCCCCCAAGGTCGCCGCCCACGGCGACTACGCCGTGACCGCGGCGATGCAATTGGCCAAACCCCTCAAGCTCAACCCACGCCAGCTGGGCGAACAACTGCGCGAGGCTTTGCTGGCCCAGCCGGTCTACCAGCAGTGGGTGCAGGCCATTGAATTGGCGGGTCCGGGTTTCATCAACATCCGCTTGAAACCCGAAGCCAAACAAGCCATCGTGCGCGAGGTCTTGGCCGCCCAAGCCCAATTTGGTGTTCAGGCCGACAACGGCCAGCGCGTCTTGGTCGAGTTCGTCTCGGCCAACCCCACCGGCCCCTTGCACGTGGGCCATGGCCGCCAAGCGGCCTTGGGCGATGCGATCTGCAACCTGTTTGAAACCCAGGGCTGGCGCGTGCACCGCGAGTTTTATTACAACGACGCGGGCGTGCAGATCAACACCTTGGCCACCAGCACGCAGCTGCGCGCCCAGGGCTTCAAGCCCGGCGACGATTGCTGGCCGACCGACCCAGACAATCCCGCGAGCAAGGCCTTCTACAACGGCGAATACATCGCCGACATCGCGGCCGATTTTTTGGCGAAGAAAACGGTGCGCGCCGACGACCGCGAATTCACCGCCAGCGGTGATGTGAACGACCTCGACAGCATCCGCCAATTTGCGGTGGCCTATTTGCGCCACGAACAAGACCTGGACCTGAAAGCCTTCGACGTCCAGTTTGACCATTACTACCTCGAGAGCAGTCTTTACACCAGCGGCAAAGTGGCCGATGCGGTCAGCCGCTTGCAGGCCGCGGGCAAGACCTACGAACAAGACGGTGCGCTGTGGCTCAAGTCCACCGATTACGGCGACGACAAAGACCGGGTCATGAAAAAGACCGACGGCAGCTTCACCTACTTTGTGCCCGACGTGGCCTACCACATCAGCAAGTGGGAGCGCGGCTTCACCAAGGTCGTCAACATCCAAGGCACCGACCACCACGGCACGATTGCCCGCGTGCGCGCTGGCTTGCAGGCCGCCGGGGTGGGCATTCCCGAGGGCTACCCCGACTACGTGCTGCACACCATGGTGCGTGTGGTGCGCGGCGGCCAAGAGGTCAAGATCTCCAAGCGCGCCGGCAGCTACGTGACCTTGCGCGATTTGATCGAGTGGACCAGCAAAGACGCGGTGCGTTTCTTTTTGCTCAGCCGCAAGCCCGACACCGAGTACACCTTCGATGTCGACTTGGCGGTTCAGAAGAACAACGACAACCCGGTCTATTACGTGCAGTACGCCCACGCGCGCATCTGCTCGATCCTGTCCACGTGGCGCGCCAGCGGCGGTGACACGGCTGCCTTGGCCTCGGCGGACCTCTCGCCCTTGGACAGCGCCCCCGCGCAAGCCCTGATGGTCTTGTTGGCCAAATACCCCGCCATGCTCAGCGACGCCGCGCGCGACTTCGCGCCGCACGACGTGACCTTTTATTTGCGCGAGCTCGCAGCCTGTTACCACAGCTACTACGACGCCGAGCGCATCTTGGTCGACGACGAGCGCGTCAAGCTCGCCCGCTTGGCCTTGGTCGCGGCCACGGCCCAAGTGCTGCACAATGGCTTGCACGTGTTGGGCGTTGATGCCCCGGAGAAAATGTGATGTCAGCTGCCCGCCCCGCCCGCCCCGCCCAAACCGGTAAAACCAGCGCCTTGACCGGCTTTGTGGTGGGTTTGTTGACCGGTTTGATCTTGGCCTTGGTCGTGGCCCTGTACGTCAGCCGTGTGCCGGTGCCCTTCATGGACCGTGGGGTTTCACGCAACGCCGAGGCCGACAAGGCCGAGACCGAGCGCAACAAAAATTGGAACCCCAACACCGCGATGAACAAAGCCGCGGGGGCACCCACGTCCGCCGCGGCACCGGCCAGCGAAGCCGCGGTGAGCGCACCGGGCGCCAACGATCCTTTGGGTCAATTGGTGGAATCCAAAACCGCTCCCGCCGCCGCGGGTGCGGAGCGTTTCGCTGTGCAAGCGGGGGCTTTTGCCGCCGAAGCCGATGCACAAACCCAGCGCGCCCGTTTGGTGTTGTTGGGCATCGAAGCACAGGTGGTGGCCGCCGATCAGAACGGCAAAACCGTCTTTCGCGTTCGCACCGCACCGCTGGACCAACGCTTTCAAGCCGAAGCGCTTCAAGACCAACTCAAAGCCGCGGGCGTGGCGTCTTCTTTGGTTCGCGTGCCCCGTTGAGGGCGTGTGGAACTTCTGACCTCTGCTCGAGCTCTAGCCATACAAAAGGAAGTTTTCTATATGCAACGACGCGTTTTTTCTCAATGGTTGGCCAGTGC
>JBFZCK010000192.1:0-4123 GCA_041307965.1 Burkholderiales bacterium
GGGGTGGGTTGTGCACTCATGGGCCGATTTTCGCCGATCCGGATAGACTCACCGCCATGGACACCGCTTCAACCACCTTCACCCTCGTTTTTTGTGCGCTGCTGATCGCCGGCTTTGTGACCCGCCAATGGCTGGGCTCGCGCCAGATCCGCCACGTCGCGCGTCACCGCTCGGCCGTGCCGGCGGCGTTTTCGGCGCAAATCGACCTGCCTGCTCACCAAAAAGCGGCCGATTACACCATCGCCAAAACCCGATTTGACCTGCTCTCGGCCACCTTGGGCGCGATGCTGCTGCTGGGCTGGACGCTCTTGGGAGGTTTGAACCAACTCAACCTGGCCTTGCTGGAGCTCATGGGCGCTGGCCTTTGGCAACAAATGGCTTTGGTGGCGGCCTTCTCGCTCATCGGTGGCCTGATCGGCTTGCCCTTGTCGTGGTGGGCCACATTTCGGCTCGAAGCGCGCTTTGGCTTCAACCGCAGCTCGCTGGGTTTGTGGGTGGCCGATGGCCTCAAGTCCAGTGTGGTGGGTGCCCTCATCGGCCTGCCCCTGTTGGCCGTGGTCTTGTGGCTCATGGGCGCGGCCGGCGACACGTGGTGGTTGTGGGCTTGGGGCCTGTGGATGGGCTTTAACCTCTTGATGCTGGTGCTCTACCCCACCGTGATCGCCCCCATCTTCAACCAATTCAAACCCTTGGAAGACCCCGAGCTCCAAGGCCGTGTGCAGTCGCTCATGCAGCGCTGCGGCTTCACCGCCAAAGGGCTGTTCGTGATGGACGGCAGCAAACGCAGTGCGCATGCCAACGCCTACTTCACCGGTTTTGGCGCGGCCAAACGCGTGGTGTTTTTTGACACCCTGTTGGCCCAACTCAGCCCCGGCGAAATCGACGCGGTGCTGGCCCACGAACTCGGCCACTTCAAACACCGCCACATCGTCAAGCGCATCGTCATGCTCTTCGCTTTGAGTGGCTTGGGTTTGGCCGCTTTGGGCTACGCTGCCTCACAAGCGTGGTTCTACACCGGCTTGGGTGTGATGCCCTCGCTGGGTGCGCCCAACGACGCGCTGGCCTTGATCCTGTTCATGCTCTTTGTGCCGCTGGTGAGCTACTTTGTCTCGCCACTGGTCTCGCAGCGCTCGCGAAGCGACGAGTTCGAAGCCGACGCCTACGCCAGCGAACACGCCCAAGCCACCGACCTGGCCAGCGCCTTGCTCAAGCTCTACAAAGACAACGCCAGCACCCTCACCCCCGATCCGCTGTACGTGCGCTTCTACCATTCCCACCCACCCGCCAGCGAGCGCTTGGGTCGGCTCATGAACCGCACGGCGCACGCATGAGCGGGCCTCAAGAAGGTCTGGTGGTGGCCGCCTACGGCCGCCACTGTTTGGTCGAAAGCCCCGACGGCGAGCGCCGCATCTGCCACCCACGGGGCAAAAAAAGCCAATCGGTGGTCGGTGACCGCGTGATGTGGCAAGCCACTGGCGACGAAGGCACGATCGAGCGGGTGGTTGAGCGCAAGAACCTGCTCTACCGCCAAGACGAAATCCGCACCAAATCGTTTGCCGCCAACTTGGACCAGGTGGTCATGCTGGTCGCGGCCGACCCCGAATGGTCGGAGAGCCAACTCACCCGCGCCTTGATCGCCGCCGAGGCCGAGCACATTCCCGTGCTCATCGTGCTCAACAAAAGCGACCTGAAGGAACTCTTCGATCGCGCTTGGACGCGCTTGGCACCTTACCGACGCATGGGTCACACCGTTTTACCGCTGTGCCTGAGCGAGGGTCAAACCCAAGGCTTGAGCGAACTCACCGCGCACCTGCAAGGCAAAAACAGTTTGATCTTGGGGCCTTCGGGCGTGGGCAAGTCCACCTTGGTCAACCACTTGGTGCCCAACGCACAAGCCCAAACCGGTGAAATTTCGCGCGCCCTGAACTCGGGCAAACACACGACCACCAGCACCACCTGGTATTGGGTCGGAGAAGGCCGACAGACTGGCCTGATCGATTCGCCAGGCTTCCAAGCTTTTGGTCTGCACCACATCGAGCCCATGCAATTGGCCCATTTGATGCCCGACTTCCACGCCACGCTGGGGCACTGCAAGTTCTACAACTGCACCCATTTGCATGAGCCCGGCTGCGCGGTGCAAGCGCTCGTGGGCGTGGATGCGGGCGACGGCTCAGGCCCGGCCATCAGCGAGAACCGCTACCGCCTGTACCGCGAGCTCTTCGACGAGTTGTCTCAAACGCGCTATTGAGTGCGCGCCGCGGCTTCACCAAGCCGCCAGGGTCAGCAGCGCCAAAACAAACAACCACAAGACCACGCTGCGCCACAGCAAGGCCACGGTGCTGGCCAAGTGCGCCACCTTGAGTTCGGCGAACGACACGGGCTCGCCGTCCAAACCCAAGGCTTGACCGGGCTCGCGCCACTCCACGGCCATGGCCCCGCCCGCGGCGGCCAACAAGACCGCGTCGTTGCTGGGCAAGGTGCTGTCGATGGGGGCGCGCCAACGCGAGAGCGATTCCTCAAAATGCCCCACCACGGCAAAGCACATGGCGCTCATGCGCACGGGCAACCAATCGATGGCGGCCCAGGCGCGCTCGGCCAAGTTGGCGGTGGACTCACCGACCAAGCCATCGGCGGCGGGCTTGACCCAGCGCTGCCCGACCAACTGGGCCAAGCGGTACAGCACCGCACCGGCGGGGCCCAAGCCCAAGGCGGCCAACAGCGCGAAGCACACGATGACGCCCAAGACATGGCGGTGCGCCGCCACCACACCGTTTTGCATCGTCAAAGCCAACAATTGGTGACGCGTCAAGCGGTGGGTTTCGATCGACAGCCAGCGGGCCAACTCGGTGCGTGCAGCGTCCTCGTCACCTTGGGCCAAGGCGTCGCGGATTTCGGTGAAGTGGTGACTGAACTGGCGAAAGCCCATCGCCACGTACAAGACCGCCACCACCCAAGCCCAAGCCAACACCCCCGCCACCCACGACAGCGCCCAGAACACCCCCGCACTGAGCAAGGTGGGCAACAACACGGCCAAGGCCCAAGCCCACTGCGCGTGGTGTTTTTGACCGGCATCGAAGTGCCGACGCACCCACTCCACCCAAGACAGCATCCAGCCGTGCACCGGGTGGTCCGACTGAACGGCGCGGGCCTGTTCCAACATCAGCGCGATCAACAAGGTGAAAAAACTCATGTGGGCATCCTACAAGGAGTCGACGTGCTGCCGCGAAGCCGCGGCGAGCAAATGGTAAAAATTTCGAAGCAAGCCGGCGGTGACGCCCCAGATGAAGCGTTCGTGTTCGCCGTCTTGATACGGCATGGCGTACCACTCGCGGCGCAGCCCGTTGGCCTCGCGCCAATGGCGGCGGTGGTGTGCAGGGTTCATCAGGTAAGACAAGGGCACTTCAAACACCGCATCAACCTCGCCGACATTGGGCCGCACCACCCAGTCGGGCTGCACCAAGGCCACCACCGGCGTGATGTCAAAGGCCGAGCCAGTTCGGTAATGGGGCAAGGTGCCCAGCACCTCCACCCGGTCTGGGGGCAGGCCGACCTCCTCCTGCGCCTCGCGCAAGGCCGCGGCCACCGCATCGCGGTCTTGGTCATCGACCCGTCCACCGGGCAAGGCAATTTGCCCCGCGTGTGACGACAGTTGCGCGCTGCGCTGGGTGAGCAACACACACACCGTCTCGCGCAACACCAAAGGCAACAACACGGCCGCTGGCGTGGGCAAACGGTCGCTCCAAGCGGGTTCTTCGCGGAGTTCGGGGGTCCAAATCGGCGGCGCGGCAAAGACGCGGCGCAAGCCCATGGGCGTCAAACAGGCGGGGTGCACGGGTGGTGTCAACGGCGCATCGTCGGGCACCACGGGGGCCAAACGGGGGTCAAACACAGGCAACACCAAGCTCATGGAGCGTCAGCATACCAGCGCGCACCGACGAAAAAAAACCGCCCGGTGAGGGGCGGTTTTTTCGGGTTGGCGGCTGCCAAGTCCAAGGGGCGATCAAGCGCCCAGCTTTTCCTTGATACGTGCCGACTTGCCGCTGCGCTCGCGCAGGTAGTACAGCTTGGCGCGACGCACCGCACCGCGGCGCTTGACCTCGATGGTGGCAATGCGGGGGCTGTA
>JBFZCK010000193.1:0-5392 GCA_041307965.1 Burkholderiales bacterium
GCGTGACCTACCACCCTGGTTCTGCCAAGGGTTGGCGCGGTGAGATGGTGCCGGTCTTGACCGTGCAAGACGCCGACGAAGCCTTGGGCCCGGTGCTGGTTCACCTCATGCTTCACGCCACAGATGATGTTCGTGGCGCCCTCAAACCCGATGCCATGGGAAGAGCGCCCAGGGGCAACACAGCGGCTTTGCGACACCTGATGGAGAACATGGGATGAGCGACTTGAGAAGACGAACCTTGGTTTTGGGGGGGGCTGGTTTGTTGGCCGCGGCCGCCGGCGCGGTGGTGTCTTGGCGCCGTTGGACGCCCAGCCCTTTGGCGGATGACGCTTTGAATGGGTTTTGGTCCGCCGCCTTCGATTCCCCGCAAGGCGACCGGTCTTGGGTCATGGCGGACTTTCGAGGCAAACCCCTGCTGCTGAATTTTTGGGCCACTTGGTGCCCGCCTTGTGTGGAAGAAATGCCGTTGCTGGATACTTTCTACCAACAACAAAAAGATCGGGGTTGGCAGGTTTTGGGTTTGGCGGTGGATCAAGCGCCCGCGGTGCAGAAGTTCTTGCAGCGTTTGCCGGTGAGCTTTCCGATTGGGATGGCGGGCTTGGCCGGCGTGGACTTGAGTCGCGCTTTGGGCAATGCCACCGGTGGATTGCCTTTCACGGTGGTGTTTTCTCCTGAGGGCGAAGTGGCGCACCGTCAAATCGGCAAGCTGACCTCCGTGGATTTGGAGCGTTTGGGCGCTTTATTTTCTTGACGCCTCAAGTGACGGCTTTTGTTGTCAAATTCATATTAATTTCGTTTAAATTGAATTTCACTGCTTGGTGAAAGAGTGTGGAGACGGCCAACAAAGCCTTTCTTTGCGGTAAACTGTCGACCATTCTTGGGTGCCAAGTTCAATCGATCAATCCGAACGATGAACGAACATGGCACTGAATTGACGGCAATTTATTGGAGAAGCTATGGACTTGCGAAAACTGAAGACCTTGATTGATTTGGTGTCCGAATCCAACGTGTCTGAACTGGAAATCACCGAAGCCGAAGGCAAGGTTCGCATCGTCAAAAGCATGCCGATGGGCATGGCCCCGGCACCGGTGACCTACGCCATGGCCCCTGTGGCCGCCGCGCCGGCCGCCGCCGCGGTGGTTGATGCCGCGCCTGTGGCTGCTCCAGCTGAGCCCGCAGGGCACGCCGTGACCTCTCCCATGGTGGGTACTTTCTACCGCGCTGCCAGCCCTGGCGCGAAGTCCTTCGTGGAAGTCGGTGACACCGTCAAGGTGGGCCAGACCATTTGTATCGTTGAGGCCATGAAGATCCTCAACGAAATCGAGTCCGACAAGGCCGGTGTGGTCAAGCAAATCCTGATCGACAACGGCCAAGCGGTTGAATACGGCCAGCCTTTGCTGATCATCGAATAAGCGGCAGGACCATGTTCAAGAAAATCCTGATCGCCAACCGCGGCGAAATTGCCTTGCGCATCCAGCGCGCGTGCAAAGAAATGGGCATCAAAGCGGTGGTGGTGTACTCCGAAGCCGATCGCGACGCCAAATACGTCAAGCTCGCCGACGAAGCGGTGTGCATTGGCCCAGCTCCCTCGGGTTTGAGCTACCTCAGCATGCCGGCCATCATTTCGGCCGCCGAGGTGACCGACGCCGAAGCCATCCACCCCGGTTACGGCTTCTTGAGTGAAAACGCCGACTTCGCCGAGCGCGTAGAAAAAAGCGGATTCACCTTCATCGGCCCGACCCCCGAATCGATTCGGTTGATGGGTGACAAGGTTTCGGCCAAACAAGCCATGATTCGTGCTGGCGTGCCGTGTGTGCCCGGTTCCGAAGGTGCTTTGCCCGACGACCCTGCGGTGATCAAGCGCACCGCCAAAGCCGTGGGTTACCCCGTGATCATCAAGGCCGCGGGTGGTGGTGGTGGTCGTGGCATGCGTGTGGTGCACACCGAAGCGGCTTTGTTGCACGCGGTACAAACCACCAAAGCAGAAGCCGGTTCTGCGTTCGGTAACCCCGAGGTGTACATGGAGAAGTTTCTCCAGAACCCGCGCCACATTGAAATCCAGATCTTGGCCGACCAGCACAAAAATGCGGTCTATTTGGGCGAGCGCGACTGCTCCATGCAGCGTCGTCACCAAAAGGTCATCGAGGAAGCTCCCGCCCCAGGTATTCCACGCAAGCTGATCGAAAAGATCGGTGAGCGTTGTTCCGCTGCTTGTAAAAAAATCGGCTACCGCGGTGCGGGCACCTTCGAATTCTTGTTTGAAAATGGCGAGTTCTATTTCATTGAAATGAACACCCGCGTTCAGGTGGAACACCCCGTGACCGAGTGGATCAGCGGCGTGGACATCGTGCGCACGCAAATCGCTGTGGCCGCTGGTGAGAAGTTGCCCTTCACACAAAAGCAAATCGAGTTGCGCGGTCACGCCATCGAGTGCCGTATCAATGCCGAAGACGCCTACAAGTTCACACCGTCGCCCGGTCGCATCACCGCTTGGCACATGCCCGGTGGCCCCGGCGTTCGGGTGGATTCACACGCGTACACCAACTACTTTGTGCCCTCGAATTACGACTCCATGATCGGCAAGCTGATCGTGCACGGCGACACGCGCGAACAGGCCTTGGCCCGCATGCGAACCGCCCTGGCCGAGACCGTGATCGAAGGCATCAAGACCAACATCCCGCTGCACCGCGAAATCATGGTGGACGCCAGTTTTGTGGCCGGTGGCACCAACATTCACTACTTGGAAGAGTGGCTGAGTCAGCACGAGCGTTGATCGATGGCCTTGTTTGAATTGGTGTTGATGGTGCCCGAAGCGGCCGTGGAATCGGTCGGTGAGGCCTTGGATGCGCTCGATGCGTTGAGTGTGTCGGTGGAAGATGCCGATGCCATGACCGATGCCGAGACGGCCTTGTTTGGCGAGCCCGGCATGCCCGCACCCAAAGAAGGCTGGTGCCGTTCGCGCATCGTTGGTTTGTTTGCCACCGAGGTGGCGGCTCGCGAGGCCGCTGACTTGCTGGGCGCGCAAGATTTCTTTGAGGGTTGTGAAGTCTTGGGCGTGAAAAACGTGCCCGAACAAGACTGGGTGCGTTTGACCCAGTCGCAGTTTGAGCCCGTGGCCATCACCGAAGATTTTTGGATCGTCCCGAGTTGGCACGAACCCCCCGCCGGTGCACAACACGTCATCCGTTTGGACCCTGGCCTGGCCTTTGGCACGGGGACACACCCCACCACCCGCATGTGTTTGCGTTGGATCGCAGCGCGCAGCCTGAGCGATCAACGTGTGTTGGATTACGGTTGTGGTTCGGGCATTTTGGCGATTGGCGCGGCCCGCATGGGGGCGACCAACGTGACTGCGGTGGACATCGACCCCGCCGCCGTGACCGCCACCGACCTCAACGCACACGCCAACCACGTGAGCCTGCACAGCGGTTTGCCGGATCTGGCCAGCGGTGCTTACGACGTGGTCTTGGCCAACATCTTGGCCACGCCGCTCAAGGTCTTGGCGCCTTTGTTGTGCGCCCATGTGGCTCAGGGCGGTCATCTGGTGTTGGCCGGTATCTTGTCGCGCCAAGCCACCGAGCTGCAAGAGGCCTACGCGCCTTGGTTGCGTTTGTCGGTGGCCGATGAGCAAGAAGGTTGGGTGCTCATGACCGCTCAGCGGATTTGACCCAGCGCGCCCTGCAATAATGGCGGCATGAGCTTCATCACCCGCTGCCCCGCGTGTTCAACCTCCTTCAAGGTGGTGGCAGACCAACTCCGCATCTCGCAAGGATGGGTGCGCTGTGGGCACTGCGCTGAAATATTTGACGCCAACCAAGACATCAAGCCTTGGGTCCCAACACCACCGGTTTTGACCAATGTGGTGGATGAGCAGCAACAGCCGTCTGATCAGGCATGGGCTCGCCAGGCCAGCGATGGGGAGCCGGCCCCGAGCGGTGCACCATTGGGTGATGTGCTGGAGGGTTTGTCCGAACTCAGCGAGTCGCAGCCGTCGACCGATGCGCACGCCGATGCGGTGCACCCCAGCCATGAGCTTGACGATGGATTGGCGTCGCCAGAGGCGATGTCGATGGATCAAGACCCGGTGTTGCACATCGATGTGCTGCAAGCCGATGGCGACGAGCTGCTCAATGACCCGCCCGAACCCGAACCTCGTTTTGTGCAACAAGCCAAGCGACACGTGTTTTGGGCGTCAAGACGTGTGCGGGCTTCTTTGTGGGCGGGCATTGGCTTGGGGGTCTTGGGCTTGGCTTTGCAGTGGGCCATTCACGACCGAGATCGCTTGGCCGCTTGGCAGCCAGCACTCAAGCCTTTGCTCACGGCCGTGTGCCAACCTTTCGGTTGTCGAATCGAATCGGTGCGACAACTCGATGCCGTGGTCATCGACAGTTCTGGCTTGGTTCGCTTGTTGGGGCAATTGCATGCGATGGATGTGGTGCTCAAAAACACCCAGGCTTGGCCCGTGGCGATGCCCTCTTTGGAGTTGAGCCTGACCGATGGGCAAGATCAAGTTCTGGCTCGTCGTGTCCTGTTGGCCCAAGATTGGCCCGATGCACCCCAAGTGCTGGAACCAGGGCAAGCTTGGCCCGTGAAGTTGCGCTTGTCGATTGCCTTGAAGGCGGACCAGACCATGGCGGGTTACCGCATGGCGTTGTTCTATCCCTGACCGCACGGCCTTCGATCTCAGCCAGCCATGAAAAAAGCCCAACACTTGCGTGTTGGGCTATTCACCACCCGAGGGTGGAAGGAAGCATCAAACCTTAAGGCTTGGTGGACGTTGGAAACGGCCAGGCAGCTTGAGGGGTCAACTTCGTTTGAGCCGCGGGAGCAGCAGGGGCAGCCGGCTTTTTAGCCGGCAGTGCTTTTTTTGCTGGTGCCGCTTTCTTCACGACAGCTTTCTTGGCAGCTGGCTTTTTAGCGGCAGGCTTCTTAGCTGCTGGCTTTTTGGCCGCAACCGCTTTTTTGGCTGCAGGCTTTTTGGCTGCTGGCTTTTTAGCGGCGGGTTTCTTAGCTGCAGGCTTTTTGGCTGCTGGCTTTTTAGCAGCTGGCTTCTTAGCTGCAACCGCTTTTTTCACCACTGCTTTTTTGGCAGCTGGTTTCTTGGCGGCAGGCTTTTTAGCTGCTGGCTTCTTGGCCGCAACCGCTTTTTTCACCACTGCTTTTTTAGCAGCAGGCTTTTTAGCGGCGGGCTTCTTGGCTGCTGGCTTCTTAGCCGCAACAACCTTCTTCACGACTGCTTTTTTAGCAGCGGGTTTCTTCTTGGCCGGGGCGGCCTTTTTCGCAGTTGCCATTTTGTTCTCCTTGATCAAGTTGCAAAGAGCACTTCATCCAGCAAGGGGCTGGTGAAGCGATTCAGCGCTTTGCAGTCGTGTGAATGCATCCACGTCAGACT
>JBFZCK010000194.1:0-4746 GCA_041307965.1 Burkholderiales bacterium
CGGTTTTGATGGGGCTGCGGCGTTGCTGCAAAGCTTGGTGAAAGGTGCGCGGCTCAAAACCACTCTCCAGCGGCTCGCAGCCCAAACCACCCAAGAGCTTGTGCGCCACCGGGTCGTCCAGCCCTTGCGGCGCGTAGACCACCGCACCAAAGCGGCGCGGGTCGTGCAGTCGAAAAATGCCTTGATTGGTGTGCAGCTCCACGTGGTCGTGAGGACCGCGCTCGGGCAAGCGATCGGCGAACTGCACGTGACCGGACATACCCAAGTGCACCAACAGCACGCCGCGCTCCAAATGGATGAGCAAATACTTGCCGCGCCGCCCCACCGACAACACCCGCTGACCCTGCAAGACCGAGGGCGCACAACCCAACGGCCAGCGCAAAGGCTTGCCCATGAACACGCGCTCGACCCGCGCGCCCGCGATGCGATCGGCAAAGCCCAAACGGGTGATTTCAACTTCGGGCAATTCGGGCATGGACAAAGCAGGCTCAAGGCCATCGGACACGGTGGCATCCATTATCATGATCCGATGACCCACACGCCCCGCTCGCCACGCCAAAACCCCACGAACACACGCCCGTCTTGGGTCCGACAAGGTTTGGCAGCGCTGGCCACAGGGCTGTTGGTGCACAGCGCGGCGGCGGCACCCGCCAACTCCGCCCTCAACAACCGTTTGTTTTTGCACATCGTCGCCGCTGAGATGTACGCCCAATCGGGCGACATCGACAAAGCCTTCCAATTGATGCTGGAAGCCGCTCGCCAGCAACGCGACGCTGACCTCTACCGCCGTGCAGTCAACCTCGCTTTGCAACATGGCGCTGGCGGATCGGCACTCACAGCCGCCCGTGCTTGGCGTGGTGACTTCGCCAACTCCGATGAGGCTCAGCGTTTTGAATTGCAAATACTCTTGGCCCTCAACCGCATCGACGAAACGGGGCCGGTGCTCAAAGCCTTGGTGATGGGCTTCAAGGGCGACGAACAGGTCAATGCCATCAACAGCATCCCCAACACCTACACCAACGTAAAAGACAAGGCCGAAGCCTTGAGCGCCGTGCGCCGTGCCTTTTCAGGGGTGAAGTGGCCAACGGACTCGGCCGTGGCGATGCACACCAGCTTGGGGCGCATGGCCCTGAGCGCTGGGGATCTGAGTGCCGCGTTCCAAGAAGCCCAAAAAGCCCACCAACTCGACCCCAGGGCCGACTGGCCCGCCTTGTTGGCCTTGGGCACCTTGGAGTTGGGCCACAGCGAAGCCGAGGCCTTGGTGAAGAGCCACGCAACAGCCACCGCAGCCAAGCCCCAACAGCCCCACACCGTGGCGTTGGCTTACGCCCGGGTGTTGCTGGGTCTGGAGCGCTGGGCCGACGCTCGCACCCAGCTGCTGGCGGTGCAACAGCGCTGGCCACAGGCGCACGAATCGTGGTTGCTCATGGGCACCTTGCAGGCCCAAGCCAACGAAGCCGAAGCGGCCGATGCCTCGCTGCGCCGCTACTTGGACCTGACGAGCGCCATCGGCCCCAGCGACGCGCGAACCCAAGCCTTGGTGCAATTGGCCAGCCTGGCCGAGAAACGCGGCGACATGACCGGTGCCACGGCATGGCTGGACCAAATCCCCCCCTCTCACGACGTGTTGTCGGCCCACATCCGCCGCGCCTCGGTGCTGCGCCAGCAGGGGCTCATGGCCCAAGCTCGGGAAACCCTGCGCCAAGCCCCCGAACGCCGCACAGGTGACGCACGCCTGAAGCTCATGGCCGAAGCGCAGTTGCTGCGCGATGCACAAGACCACGCCGCGGCCTACGAGGTCTATGCCCAAGCCGTGGCCCGCTTCCCACAAGACCCCGATCTGGTGTACGAACAGGCCAGCATGGCCGAGAAGCTCGAACGCTGGGACGACATGGAGCGCTTGTTAACAGGCCTCATCCAGCGTCACCCCAACTACCAACACGCCTACAACGCGCTGGGCTACTCTTGGGCCGATCGCAACGTGCGTTTGCCCGAAGCCAAAGCCTTGATAGAACAAGCCGTGGCCTTGGCACCTCAGGACGGTTACATCTTGGACAGTTTGGGCTGGGTGGAATTTCGCATGGGCAACCACGCCCAAGCCTTGGCCCACCTGCAGCGCGCCTTTGAGCTCAAAGCCGATGCCGAAATCGCGGCACACTGGGGTGAAATTTTGTGGGTCCAAGGCGATCGCGACGGCGCTTTGGCCATCTGGCGCAAAGGTTGGGCCCTCAACGCGGACAACCTCACCCTGCGCAAAACGCTTCAACGCTTCAACGCCCAACCATGATGCAGCGCCGACCTTGCCTGCGTGTCCTGAGCGCGGCTGGCCTGTGGTCTGCCTTGCTGATGGGGGGCTGTGCCAGCACGGTGCAACCGGACCTGCGCCTGTGGTCGGGTCGTTTGGCCGTGACCGTACACGACACGCCAGCACAACACGTGTCGGTCAGTTTTGAATTGGAGGGCAGCGCCGATTCGGGCAGCCTGACCTTGTTGTCTCCACTGGGCACAACGGTCGCACGGGTGCGCTGGAGCCCGCAGGGTGCTCTGTGGCAACGCGGCAACGAGTGGGAAAGCCGCCCCACGCTGGGCGAACTCACGCGCGAACTCATGGGCACCGAGTTACCCGTGGCCGACCTGTTTCAGTGGCTCAACGGCCAAGCCACGAACACCGAGGGTTGGCAGGTTGACCTGTCCCGTCACAGCGATGGACGCATCCATGCCCAACGCCAATCGCCTTTGCCTCGCGCCGAACTGCGCTTGGTCTTTGAACCATGAAGTCACACACCGCCACAGCCCCGTTGAGCCACTTGCACAACGTACCGGCACCCGCCAAGTTGAACCTGTTTTTGCACGTGACCGGACGACGCGAAGACGGCTACCACCTGCTGCAGTCCATTTTTATGCTCATCGACTGGGCTGACACCCTGCACTTTGACCTGCGCACCGACGACCGGATCGTGCGCCACGATGACACCCCGGGTGTTCTGCCCGAAAACGACCTGTGCGTGCGTGCCGCGCAAGCCCTGAAGCAGGCCACGGGCTGTCCTTACGGCGTGGACATCCGACTGAACAAACGCCTGCCGGCCGAGGCCGGCCTCGGGGGGGGATCGTCCGACGCGGCGAGCTGTTTGCTGGCACTCAACCGCTTGTGGGGCTTGAACCTGCCACGCCACCAACTCGCCGAGATGGGCTTGAGTTTGGGCGCCGACGTGCCTTTTTTTGTTGGCGGGCGCAACGCCTGGGTTGAAGGCGTGGGCGAACAACTCACCCCCATTCATCTGCCACCAGCCCAGTTCGTGGTGCTCAAGCCCCCCACTGGGGCCTCCACGCAGGCCATTTTTAGCTCCCCCCTGCTCAAACGGGACACAAAAACTGCTACAATCCAAGGCTTTGCTGCTGACAACGCGGCTGAAACAACCGGTTCGGTGGTGGTGTGCGACATCCAAAACATTTTGGACAAAGCCCACAACGACTTGCAGCCAGTGGCCTCAGCCTTGTGTCCCGATGTGCAACACGGCATTGACTGGCTGGCCAGTCAAGGTTTGTCCGGTCGAATGACCGGTTCGGGTACCGCGGTGTTTGCGCACTTGCCGCACGGTCAGCAAGTCCACAGCGCCCCAAGCGCTTGGGTCATGAAAATGTGCAGCAATTTGGATGTTCATCCATTGTTTGACTGGTGCAGCGATTAGAATATCGGGCGCAGTTGATCACTTGATGGGGTCTGCGACAGTTTTGGTGGTGTGTTCAACGACACGCCGCCTGCGTAGGGGAGTCGCCAAGTTGGTAAAGGCACCGGATTTTGATTCCGGCATGCGAGGGTTCGAGTCCTTCCTCCCCTGCCAAACCATTTCAGTGAAATCAACATGCAAGCACAACCCCCGGATTTCATGATCTTCACGGGCAACGCCAACCCGGTGCTTGCCGCTGAAATCGCTCAACACTTGGGTACCCAGTTGGGTTCGGCCAATGTGGGCCGCTTCTCTGACGGCGAAGTCACGGTTGAAATCACGCAAAACGTTCGCACGCGCGAAGTGTTTGTGATCCAGTCCACCTGCGCACCGACCAATGAGAACCTGATGGAGCTCATCATCATGGTCGACGCCCTCAAACGTGCGTCGGCCTCGCGCATCTCGGCCGTCATCCCCTATTTCGGCTACGCCCGCCAAGACCGCCGCCCCCGCTCGAGCCGCGTGCCCATCACCGCCAAGGTGGTGGCCAATATGCTGCAAGCCGTGGGCGTGGACCGCGTGTTGACGATGGACTTGCACGCCGACCAAATCCAAGGCTTCTTCGACATTCCCGTTGACAACATCTACGCCTCGCCCGTCTTGCTGGGCGACTTGCGCTCCAAAAATTACGAAGACCTCCTGGTGGTATCGCCCGATGTGGGCGGTGTGGTGCGCGCACGCGCCTTGGCCAAGCAGCTCAACTGCGACATGGCCAACATCGACAAGCGTCGCCCCAAGGCCAATGTGTCCGAGGTGATGCACGTCATCGGTGACATCGACGGGCGCAACTGCGTGATCATGGACGACATGATCGACACCGCAGGCACGCTCGTGAAAGCCGCCGAGGTGCTCAAAGAGCGCGGCGCCAAACACGTGTACGCCTATTGCACCCACCCGATTTTCTCGGGCCCGGCCATCGAGCGCATCGCCAAAGGCGACGCCTTGGACGAGGTGATCGTGACCAACACCATTCCGCTGAGCCAAGCCGCCCAGGCTTGCTCCAAGATTCGCCAACTCT
>JBFZCK010000195.1:0-2837 GCA_041307965.1 Burkholderiales bacterium
GCTCAGGCGCTGGCCCCAGTCGTTGAAGTCGCCCGCCACCAAGAGCGGCGCTTGGGGATCAACCTCGCGCTCCAAGTAGCGGCCCAGTTGCTCGACTTGCCGGACCCGGCTGGCCGGCACCAGCCCCAAGTGCACCACGACCACATGCACACCTACCCCCGCGAGCTGCACCTCGGTGTGCAAGAGCCCGCGCTGCTCGAAGCGGTGATCCGACAGGTCTTCGTGGCGGTGACCCATCACCGGCCAACGCGACAAGACGGCGTTGCCGTGTTCGCCGTCGCGCGTCACCGCGTTGGTGCGGTACACCGACTCATAACCTGGAGGCGCCAAAAATTCGGCTTGCGACAGCGCCGGCCAATGTTCAAAGCGACGCTGCTCTCGGCGGTTGTGGTGGCGCACCTCTTGCAAGCACACCACGTCGGCGTCGAGCTGCTCAACCGCATGGCCCAAATTGTGAATTTCCAAACGCTTGACGGGTCCCAAGCCTTGCACGCCTTTGTGGATGTTGTAGGTCGCGATGCGCAACAAAGGGTGATCGGCACGGTTGGGGGTCATGTCTGCATTCTAGGCAGGCACAGCGCCACCAACGACAACGCCACCCGAAGGTGGCGTTGAAAGGTCTAAGGCGGCATGCCCGAAGGCATGCTCAACATCAGAAGCGGTCGGCGTTCATGACCTTGGTCCAAGCGGCCACAAAGTCTGTCGCGAACTTTTCTTTGTTGTCGTCTTGGGCGTAGACCTCGGCGTAGGCGCGCAAGATCGAGTTCGAACCAAAGACCAGGTCGGCGCGGGTGGCGGTCCACTTGGCTTTGCCGCTCTTGCGCTCCACGATGTCGTACGAGTTTTTGCCGGTGGGCTTCCACTGGTAAGACATGTCGGTCAAGTTGACAAAGAAGTCGTTGGTCAACGCACCCACGCGGTCGGTGAACACACCGTGCTTGGAGCCACCGTGGTTGGTGCCCAAGACACGCATGCCACCGATCAAGCAGGTCATCTCAGGGGCGGTCAGGCCCAAAAGTTGTGCGCGGTCCAACAACATTTCTTCGGGGCTGACGACGTAGTCTTTCTTGGTCCAGTTGCGGAAGCCGTCGTGCACAGGCTCGAGCACCGCGAACGACTCCACATCGGTCATGTCCTGGGTCGCGTCACCGCGGCCTGGGTTGAACGGCACTGGGACGTTCAAACCAGCGGCCTTGATGGCTTGCTCCAAGCCCACGTTACCGGCCAAAACGATCACATCGGCCACGCTGGCGCCGCTGTCCTTGGCGATGCCTTCCAAGACCTTCAAGACCTTGGCCAAACGGGCGGGCTCGTTGCCTTCCCAGTCCTTCTGGGGGGCCAAACGGATGCGTGCACCGTTGGCACCACCGCGCATGTCGGAGCCACGGTAGGTGCGGGCGCTGTCCCAAGCGGTGGACACCATCTCGCTCACGCTCAAACCACTGGCGGCGATTTTGGCTTTGACAGCCGCCACGTCGTAGCCGGTTTTGCCCGCGGGGATGGGGTCTTGCCAGATCAGGTCTTCAGCAGGCACTTCGGGGCCGATGTAGCGAACCTTAGGGCCCATGTCGCGGTGGGTCAGCTTGAACCAAGCGCGGGCAAAGACTTTGGAGAAGTACTCGGGGTCTTTGTAGAAGCGCTCCGAGATCTTGCGGTACTCGGGGTCCACCTTCATGGCCATGTCGGCGTCGGTCATCATGGGCATGACTTTGATCGACGCATCTTCCACGTCAGCGGGCATGTCTTCGGGCTTGATGTTGATCGGACGCCACTGGTTCGCACCGGCGGGGCTCTTGGTGAGTTCCCACTCGTAGTTCAACAGCAAGTGGAAGTAGCCGTTGTCCCACTTCGTGGGGTGGGTGGTCCAAGCGCCTTCGATGCCGCTGGTCACGGTGTCACGGCCAATACCGCGGCCGGTGTGGTTCATCCAACCAAAACCTTGCTCATGGATGTCAGCACCTTCAGGGGCTGGACCCAAGTTTTGGGCTTTGCCGTTGCCGTGCGATTTACCCACGGTGTGGCCACCGGCGGTCAAAGCACAGGTTTCTTCGTCGTTCATGGCCATGCGCAAGAAGGTCAAACGCACGTCTTGTGCGGTGCGCAGGGGGTCGGGCTTGCCGTTGACGCCTTCGGGGTTCACGTAGATCAAACCCATTTGCACAGCGGCCAGTGGGTTTTCCAGCGTCTCGCGCTCATCACCGTCGTAGCGGCTCGAGGCCAACCACTCTTTTTCCGAACCCCAGTAGATGTCTTCTTCGGGGTGCCAGATGTCTTCGCGACCAAAGGAGAAGCCGTAGGTCTTCAGGCCCATGGATTCGTAGGCGACGTTGCCGGCCAAGATCATCAAGTCGGCCCAGCTGATTTTGTTGCCGTATTTTTTCTTGATGGGCCAGATCAAACGACGGGCTTTGTCCAAGTTGCCGTTGTCGGGCCAAGAGTTCAGAGGAGCGAAGCGCTGATTGCCAGTGCCCGCACCACCACGGCCGTCGGCCACGCGGTAAGAACCGGCTGCGTGCCATGCCATGCGGATCATCAAACCACCGTAGTGGCCCCAGTCGGCCGGCCACCAGTCTTGGCTGTCGGTCATCAAAGCAGTCAGGTCTTTTTTGATCGCGGCGACGTCGAGCTTTTTGACTTCTTCGCGGTAGTTAAAACCCTTGAGCGGATTGGTCTTGCTGTCCTGCTGGTGCAGGATGTTCAGGTTCAAGGCATTGGGCCACCAAGCCATGTTCGAGTTACCCGAAGTGGTGTTGGCGCCGTGCATGACGGGGCAACCGCCGGTTGCGCTTTTCTTGCTGTCCATATCCCTATTCCTTTGTGCTGGGGTTGAAAGAACA
>JBFZCK010000196.1:0-5139 GCA_041307965.1 Burkholderiales bacterium
CTGCGCCCCGCCAAGGTCCCCATGACCACGGCGCTGAGCAGTCCATTGCCGGACAAATAACCACTGTCGCCCGCACCGGAAACACCGCGGGCGGCACCGCCTCCCGCGAACAGGTTGGGCAATGGTTGGTGGTCGGCGGCTCGCAAAACACGCCCCAGGGCATCGACTTCCAGGCCACCTTGGGTGTGGAACAAGGCCCCCGTGACCTGAATGGCAAACCAAGGCCCTTGCAATTGCTGCTCTGGTCCAAATGCGCGGCCAAATTCGTCGGTCTGGGCCTGCTCGCACAGGGCGCTGACATGCGCCAGGGTTTGGGTGAGCGCCTCCAAAGGCAACTGGGTGAGAGCGGCCAATTCGCTCAACGTGTGCGCGGACTTGACGGCCATGGCGGCATGCGCCTGCCGGTAATCTTCAAAAGACAGGGCCTCGGCATGGATGCGCGCGTCGTAGATGTTCCACACAGCGCGACCCGGTTGCTCCAAGACCGTGCGGGCTTGTTCTGAATAGCCCTTGTGCTCGTTCGAAAATCGAACACCCCAGCGGTTGACCTGAACCCCACCCTGCATCATCAGGGCCCAAGAGATCAAGGTTTGATGGGGCCAAGCCAGAGAACCATGGCCTTGGCAAGCCCCCAAATCGCCGGTCGCCGCGCCCAAGGCCTGTCCCCACCGCAAGGCGTCACCTTGGTTGCCGGTGTGTCCATAAAACACCGCGTCCTTCATGTAGGGCAGGTGTTGGTTGACCAACTCGGCATCACCGCCATAGCCGCTGCACGCCAACACCAACGCGCGGCAGCCGATCCGCTCCCACGTGCCGTCGGGGCGCTGCAGGGCCACGCCCATCACACGGTCGTGTTCGTCCACCAACAACTGGCGAACCGTGCACTCGGTCAAGATGTCCAAGCTGGCTTTTTCGCAGGCTTGCAGCAAAGCCCCCATGAGCTCTTCACCCGTGCGTCGTGGGGTGCAGTGCATGCGCATGACCGAGTGTCCGGGGTAGAGGAATCCCTCAACCAACTCAAAAGGCACGCCATGTCGGTCGGCCAACTGCTCCAACACCTGCGCCGAATGCTCGGCCAAAGAACGCACCACCACCGGGTTGGCTTGGTGGTGGTTTTTGGCTTGGACGTCGTGCGCCATGAGCTCGGCGGAGTCTTCAACACCGCGTTCGCGCTGCCAGCGCGTGCCCGCCGCGGGCACAAAACCCGAGGACATGGCGGTGCTGCCACGGGGCAGCGCGTCGCGCTCCAACACCAACACGTCTTGGCCAGCATCGTGGACGGCCAGCGCGGCGGACAGACCGCAAGCGCCTGCGCCGATCACCAAGACCGCCACTTCCGGGTCCAAGCGTTCTTGACTGCTGCAACGTTCAATCACGGGATGGGCCTTGTTGTTCACGCCAATGGCCCAGAATGTGTTGAGCGGTATCGACCCAAACCTCTGGCTTCGATTGCAAATGCGCCAACACACGCTCCAAACACGCCACCCGGTGGGGCTGCCCCACCAACCAAGGGTGGATGCTGATGCCCAGCATGCGGCCCGAGCCGAGATGGGCGGCCTCGTCCAACATGAAGTCCACCGCATCGGTGACTTGCTGCACCCAAGAGTCTTCCGAATGCAGGTTGTTGCACATGAGGAATTGGTCTTCGATTTCCGTGTTCAAAGGCATCATGTGCAGGCCGCCCCGATCGGGCAACACGGCGTAGGGCATGTCGTCGTTGACCCAGTCCATGCAGTAGGCAAAACCTGCGTCTGCCAGCAACTCCAGCGTGCGCCAACTTTGTTGGCGCGCAGGGCTGAGCCAACCGGTGACCGATTGGCCCGTCACATCGCTCAGCAGCTGTCGACAACGATCTAGCCACTGGGCCTCCTCCTCGGCTGTCATGCCGTTGTGGAGCAAGGTGTCCATGTTCCAGCCATGGGCCACGATCTCAGCGCCGGCTTCTTGCGCCACCCGCTTGACCAGCCATGGGTTGATCTGCGCCAACTCCGCGTTGATGGCCCACGTGGCGGGAAACTTCGCTTGCGCCAATGCAGCCATGACACGAAACACCCCAACCCGGTTGCCATAGTCGCGCAGCGAGTAGTGCCGCAGGTCCGGGTACGGCATGGTCATGCCGTTGGGCACCTTAAAAGGCACGCCCTGTTGGTTCAAGGGGTAGTGCTGCAAAGACACATTGATCCACACCGCCAAGCGCTTGCCCTGTGGCCATTGCACGGGGGCTCGCTGACGCAGCATGTCCCACTTGAACCAGGCGTGGTCGTGCCCATAGGCCCGTTTCGGGTACTCCAGGTAATCGTCTGAAAGGCTCATGCCAACACCTCCCGCTGGGCTGGGTGCGAACGGATCGCCGCCTGGGCCTCATCGTGGTAGTGCGCCAAGTAGTATTCGGCGATTTCCCGACCTGTGGCCACCCACACATCGGGGTGTCCCGTGATGTAGTCCAAGGCCTCTTCAAAGGCTTTCATGCGATGGGGACAGGCCACTTGGTAGTTGTGGGTGGGGATGCACATCACCGTCCCCGAGTGAGCGCCTTCGGTGTAGAGGCGATCAAAGTGCCGTTTGAGCATGGTGAGGTATTGGCGCGGCTCCACCTTGTTGACGGCGTACACGATGGTGTCGTTCATCTCCAATGAATAGGGCATGGAAATGAATTTGCGTCCGCTGCGCACATGCACCGGCGTGGGCTGATCGTCGTGAAACAAATCGCAGGTGTAGAACGCAGCCTGGTCGCCGAAGAGCTCATGCCCGGCCTCGGCAAACAAATCCATGGTGTGCTCGGAATGCGACAGGGCCGGTGCCAAATAGCCGGCGCAGAACTGGCCGGTGTGGCGATGGATCGTCTCGATCGAATCTTTGATCATCGACTTTTCTTGCGCCTCCGACAGGCCGTAGGTGTAGCGGGTGTTGTAAATACCGTGGCTGAAAAACTCCCATTGACGCTCGCGGCACATCTCGATGATTTCGGGGTGGTGCTCGCACATGGCGGTCGACAATGAAATCGAGCCGCGGACACCGTATTTGTCGAGCAAAGCCATTTGCCGCTCGTGCCCGACCCGGTTGCCGTAGTCGCGAATGCTGTAGGCCGGCACACTGGGGTGGGGGCTGGGCCAAGGCTTGCGTTGCGGGTTGTTGGGTGGATCGAGTTCGTAAAACTCGATGTTGGGAGCCACCCAAAAAGCCACCTTGGCCCCGTTGGGCCAACGGATGGCTGGGCGGTTTTCGTAGGGCCAGTAGTCGTACAAACCGGGGTTGGGTTTCATGCGAAATCCTCGAAGTCGTTCAGGCTTGACGCTGGGGCTGACGCAGCCAGTCTTTGACTTGCTGAACTTTGAGCACGTCGGCGTACTTGAGCACCATGTCCGTCAAGTTGGCGTAGTGGTAACTCTCGTGTTTGTCGGCCACACACTCCTCGGGCACGATGGTTCGGTAACCGTGCGACAAGCTGTCCACCGCCGAAGCGCGGACACAGCCGGATGTCGAACCACCCGTCAAGATGACGGTATCCACCCGGTGCCATGTGAGCAAGGAGGCCAGCGGCGTTTCAAAGAACACCGAAGGCATGCGCTTGGTGTAGAACACATCGCGTTCGCGGTTGATGTCTGCTCGCTCGTCGAACTCGGCTCGCTCCGAGCCGTAATGGATGTTTTGCAGTGAATCGGGGGTGTTGGTCCGGGTACCCCATACGCCCGCGTCTTCCCCCGAGTTCATGTAGGCCACGTTGGTCCACACCACGGGCCAGCCCAAACGCCGGAACTCACGCGCCAACTCGTTGACGTAGGCAATTTGGTTCGGGTCCGTTTCGTACGCGGTCTTGAACAGATCGGTGCGCGTGTAGGCCTTTTGAAAATCGATGTTGATCAAGGCCGCCTTGTGGCCAAAACCAAAGGCTGCGCGTTGAGGATTGGCAATCACCTCCTCAAAAATTTGGCGTGCGGTTTTGTCCGACGTGATCATGGGCTGTCCTTTGACGGTGGTTGGGTGGATTGGACGGATTCTGGGCTGTAGCGTTGGCCACGCTCCAAAATGGCGGGTGTATCAAGCAAGGCGTTGAGCTCGGTGAAATCCAACATGTGGGGCCGAAACGGGTCGGTGCTGCCGTGGTGCTTGAGGCTGGCAAAAAACGTTTGTGCCATGTGCCCAAAGGCCCTCGCCAACGCACCCGGGAAAATCACCAAGGAAAACCCCATGGACTGCAACACCGGCGCTGATTGCAGTGGCGTGTCCCCGCCTTCCACCATGTTGACCAACACGGGCACCCGATGGGCGAATCGGCTGATCACTTGCTGCATTTGTTCGGTGCTTCTCAGGCCCTCAACAAACAAAACATCGGCACCCGCCTCCACGTAGCGCTCGGCTCGCACCATCGCCAACTCCAGCCCTTCCACCGCGACGGCGTCGGTTCGCCCAATGATCAAGGTCTCTTGGTTTTGCCTCGCATCGCATGCGGCGCGGATTTTCCCCACCATTTCTGGGCAGCTCACCAAGGACTTCCCCTTCAGATGACCGCAGCGTTTGGGGAAATCTTGGTCCTCTAACTGGATGGCGTTGGCCCCTGCGGCCTCCAACACGCGCACCGTGCGCATCACGTTGATGGCGTTGCCAAAGCCCGTGTCGGCATCGACCAGCAACCAGGCTCGGGTTCGCTCGCGGATGTGGCGCAAAGAGTCCGAGACTTCGGACAAGCCCAACAAGCCAATGTCGGGGCCACCCAGCCGGGAGTAGGCCAAGCTCGCACCCGATAGGTACAAGGCCTCAAACCCCGCTTGCTCGGCAATGCCCGCGCCCAAGGCGTCGTAGACACCCGGGGCTATCAATATCTCGGTTTGCTTGAGGCGCTCGAGCAAGGTAGAAGTAGAAGATGCTTTCATGCCGCCCTCTTGGCTCAAGGTTGGGGTTGGGTGTGCAGGGCCATGTCGTTCCAGACCGACTGCCGATGGATCAGGCCCGAGCGAAGCTCAAAACGGTCAATGAAACGAATGCCCTCGAATGGCGTTTGATCGAGCCACTCACCACTGAGGGTGCCGGAGCAGTACACCACGGCACGGTCATTTCCGGTGCCGCACACCTCCACGTGTTCGTAGGTTTTGCGCACAAAGCGGTACCGGTTTTTCGCCCACTCCACCAAGGCCTCCAGAC
>JBFZCK010000197.1:0-3074 GCA_041307965.1 Burkholderiales bacterium
GCCTTTGAGCGCGAGTTCGTCGAGGCGCAACGTGCGGCCTACATGGAAACCTGCGTGGAAGACGACGAAATCGCCGAGCGCATGGACGCGGGCCGCCGCGCCTTGATGCAACGCGGCGACAACGAAGTGGGCCCGTACCAAAGCCCGATGGAAGACGGCATGCAGCACTTTCACGAGTGGTACCGCCAGCGCATGGGAGCGGCCTTCCCAGGCTGAGCACACGCATGGCCGCTTGGTGGATGCTGCTGGCGGCTTTTTTGTTCGCCACCATGGGCGTGTGTGTGAAGTTCGCCTCGGCGCACTTCCACGCCTTTGACATCGTGTTCTACCGCGGCCTGATCGGCGTGCTGGTTTTGGGTGTGGTCATGCGCCAGCAAGGCACGGCGTTGCGCAGCCCCGTGCCCATGATGCACGCCTGGCGCAGTGCGGTCGGGGTGGTCTCGCTGATCGGTTGGTTCTACTCGATTGGCGAACTGCCGCTGGCCACGGCCGTCACACTCAACTACATGAGCAGCGTGTGGATCGCCACCTTTTTGCTCGGCGGGTCGCTCTTGCTCAACCAACGCGCCCTCAGCAGCGCCCAAACCCCGCTCATGCTCAGCATCGTGATGGGCTTTGTGGGCGTGGCCTTGGTCTTGCGCCCCACGCTGTCGGCCGGCCAGGCCATGGGCGGTGTGGTGGGTTTGTTCTCGGGCATGTTCGCCGCACTGGCGTATTTGCAAGTGGCCTCGCTGGCACGCGCGGGCGAACCCGATTCGCGCACGGTTTGGTATTTTTCTGTGGGCTCGGTGCTCGCAGGCGGCGCGGGCATGCTGGCCTTGGGCGGCACCGCTTGGGTTGATTGGCACGCCCTGTGGTTGCTGCCGATTGGCCTGCTGGCCTTGGGCGGGCAACTGTGCATGACGCGCGCCTACGCCAGCGGCGCGACCTTGGTCGTGGCCAACTTGCAGTACACCGGCATCGTCTTCGCCAGCCTCTACGGCGTTTGGATTTTTGGTGACCACATCGATGCCCTGGCCGGCTTGGGCATCGGGCTTATCATCGTCAGCGGTGTGGTCGCAACGGCCTTGCGCGCCCGCGCCATCCCCAAGGCACCGGCAGAGGAACATTGACCATGCACACCACCCTCATCAGCGCAAGCGACCTGCACAGCCGCTTGAACACCCCCACGCCCTTGTTCCTGTTTGACTGCAGCAACGATTTGGGCGACGCAGAGCTCGGCCCGCGGCAATACCGCGAAGGCCACATCCCTGGCGCGGTGCACGTGCACTTGGACACGGTCCTGAGCGACCACGAGCAAGGCATCAACGGCGGTCGCCACCCCCTGCCCTCACGCGAGCGCATCGCGCAATGGCTGCACGACATCGGGTTTTCATCGGGCATGCAGGCCGTGGCCTACGACCGCCAAGGCGGCATCTACGCCGGGCGTTGGTGGTGGATGCTCAAGTGGTGCGGCCACGACGCGGTGGCCGTGCTCGACGGTGGCTGGGCCGCTTGGCAAGCCTTGGGCGGTGCCAGCGACACAGCGGCGCCGGCCCCACACCCCACCAGCGAAGGCTTTGCGCTCAAACCCCCGTTGGTGCACATGCTCAGCCAAGCTGAAGTGCAAGCCCAACTGGGCGGCCCCGACATGACACTCATCGATGCGCGCGGCGCGCCGCGCTTTCGCGGCGAAGTCGAGCCGCTGGACCCGGTGGCCGGCCACATCCCCGGCGCCTTCAACCGCCCCTTCACCGACAACGTCGGCCCCGACGGCCGCTTCAAACCCGCCGACCAATTGCGCCAAGAATTTTTGACCCTGCTGGGCGATCGATCGCCCGAGAGCGTGGTCCACCACTGCGGCAGTGGCGTGAGCGCCCTGCCCAACCTCTTGGCCATGGAAATCGCGGGCCTGGGTCGCACCCGCCTCTACCCCGGCAGCTGGAGCGAGTGGTGCACCACCGAAGGCACACCGCGCGCCACCGGCGCCTGAGCCTTCAGTGTGAGTGGGCCAGCCCGCTGACCAAACTCACCAAGGCCACCCCGGAGAGCAACCACACGACCTGCGCCACCGTGGAGCCCAAGCCCAGCTTTTTTTGCAGCTGGGGAATCAGGTCGGCCAAGGCCACATAAGCAAAGCTGCTGGACGCCAAGACCAAGAAAAACGGCAAGAAATCTTCGATCTCGCGCACCAAGGTGTAGCCCACCACACCGCCCAAGGCGGTCACGGTGCCGGCCAGCGACACCTTGATGAGGGCGGCGCGCTGCGTGCCGCTGGTCTGACCCAAGACCACCAAGTCGCCCATGTGGTGCGGCACCTCGTGCGCCAACACCGCCAGCGAGGCCACGATGCCCAAACGCACATCGGCCATGAAGGCCGAGGCAATCAAAATACCGTCACCAAAGGCGTGCACGCTGTCACCGGCCAAGACGGCCCAGCCGCCGCCGCTCTTGCCGTGAGAGTGCCCGTGGCCATGGTGGCTGTGGTGTTCATGAGCGTGGCCGTGGTCATGATCGTGATCGGACAGCGGCTGGTGGTGTTCGTGACCGTGATGCCACAACTCCGCTTTGTCGAGCAAAAAGAAAAACACCAAGCCCACCAAAAACACCGCGAACAAATCGTGGGCACTGGCTTGGCTCTCAAACGCCTCGGGCATGAGGTGCATAAACGCCGTGGCCAAGAGCGCGCCCGCGGCCAGGCTCAGCATGTGTTGGGTGTAACGCGAGAGCACCGAAAAGCTCAAAAACGCCGCCACCCACACGCTGCCCACACCCGCGATCACGGTGCCCAACAAAATTGCCAATAAGGTCATTGCTCGTCCAATCGATTCACAAAAAAAGCCGCTGCGAACAGCGGCTTTTGCACAGGGCCAGCGCCAACAGGCTCAAGCCACGCCGTGTTGGGCCATCCAAGCCAGGGCCCGCTTCCAACCGTCTTCGGCCGCCGCTTGGCGGTAGCTGGAACGGTAATCGGCGTGAAAGGCGTGCGGCGCATCGGGGTACACCACAAAGGTGGACGCTTTGGCGGCCGGCGTGCCATTGGCCAACACCGCTTTCATCTTATCAACCGTGTCAAGGGGGATGCCGGTGTCGGC
>JBFZCK010000198.1:0-11631 GCA_041307965.1 Burkholderiales bacterium
ATTCGACCAAAAGCAAAAAAGGCAACGGCGGCTTGCCCAAGATGGTGCTCATTGGCGACATCGTGGGCGACGACGAAGACGCGGTGGCCAAGGCCACCAGCGAGGTCATCCGTTTGGCCAACGGCCGCAGCGGCGAAGGCTTTGTGGCCATCAGCCCGGAAGCCCGCAAAAAATTCTGGCTCGACCGCAAGCGCACCGCGGCCATCAGCAAACACACCAACGCCTTCAAGGTCAACGAAGATGTGGTGATTCCTTTGCCGCGCATGGGTGAGTACACGCTGGGCATTGAACGCATCAACATCGAGTTGAGTCTGCGCAACAAACTCAAGCTGTGCGATGCGCTGGAAACCTTCTTTGCCAAAGGCCAATTGCCTTTGGGTCGGGCCGACGACGCCAACGACATCTCCAGCGCCGAGTTGCTCGAAGACCGCGTGCAACAAGCGCTTGCCTTGGTGCGTGAGGTGCGCGACTTGTGGAGCGGTTGGCTCTCGGGCGTCGAAACGTTGTTCCCCCAATTGCAAGACCACACCTTGCGCGCCAGTTGGAAAACCCAGATTCGGCAACCGCTGCAACAAATTTTCAGCGGCGTGGCGTTTGAGCCCATCTTGGCTGAGTGCAATGCGGTGCACCAACGCGTGCTCAAAGGCCGCGTGTGGGTGGCGCTGCACATGCACGCGGGCGATGGCAACGTGCACACCAACATCCCCGTCAACAGCGACGACTACGACATGCTGCAAACCGCGCACGAAGCGGTGGCGCGCATCATGGTCTTGGCTCGCAGCCTGGACGGCGTCATTTCGGGCGAGCACGGCATCGGCATCACCAAGCTCGAATTCCTCACCGACGAAGAACTCCAACCCTTTGCCGATTACAAGGCCCGGGTCGACCCTGAAGGTCGCTTCAACAAAGGCAAGTTGCTGCGCGGCAGCGGCCACCGCCATTTGTTCGATCAAGACGCGTCGCTTCGCAACGCCGACTTGAGCAGCGCCTACACGCCCAGTTTTGGCTTGATGGGCCACGAGTCGCTGATCATGCAGCAGTCCGACATTGGCGCGATCACCGCCAGCGTCAAAGACTGCCTGCGCTGCGGTAAGTGCAAACCGGTCTGCGCCACGCACGTGCCGCGTGCCAATTTGCTCTACAGCCCACGCAACAAAATCTTGGCCACATCCTTGTTGGTCGAGGCCTTTTTGTACGAAGAACAAACCCGCCGCGGCATCAGCATCCAGCACTGGCAGGAATTTGAGGATGTGGCCGACCATTGCACGGTCTGCCACAAATGCCTCTCGCCGTGCCCGGTCAACATCGACTTCGGCGATGTATCGATGAACATGCGCAACCTCTTGCGCAAGATGGGTAAAAAAAGTTTCCGTCCGGGCAACGCCGCGGCCATGCTCATGCTCAACGCCACCAACCCCGAAACCATCAAGTTGGTGCGGGCTTTGATGGTGGGTGTGGGCATGCGTGTTCAACGTTGGG
Organism: Burkholderiales bacterium; assembly: GCA_041307965.1. GTDB lineage: Bacteria > Pseudomonadota > Gammaproteobacteria > Burkholderiales > Burkholderiaceae_C > Hydrogenophaga. Next base: position 1,480 of record JBFZCK010000198.1, read on the forward strand.
CGGTCGACCTGTTCAAGGTGGTGGGCCGCAAGCAAACCAGTGCGCCGCCCGCGACCTTGGGGGCTGCGCCCATCAAAGAACAGGTGATCCACTTCATCAACAAAAAAATGCCGGGCAACCTGCCCAAGAAGACGGCGCGTGCGTTGTTGGACATCGAGGACAAGGATTACGTGCCGATCATCCGCGACCCGCAGGCCACCACGCCCGAGACCGAGGCGGTGTTTTACTTCCCAGGCTGTGGTTCCGAGCGCTTGTTCAGCCAAGTGGGCTTGGCCACCCAAGCCATGTTGTGGCACGCCGGTGTGCAAACCGTGTTGCCCCCGGGCTATCTGTGCTGTGGCTATCCGCAAAAGGGGTCGGGTCAGTTCGACAAGGCCGACAAAATCATCACCGACAACCGGGTGCTGTTCCACCGCGTGGCCAACACGCTGAACTACCTCGACATCAAAACCGTGGTGGTGAGTTGCGGCACCTGCTTTGACCAGCTGCAGGGCTACAAGTTTGAGGAAATTTTCCCCGGTTGCCGCATCGTGGACATCCACGAGTACCTGCTGGAGAAAAGCATCACCTTGCCGGCTGGGCAGGGCGGCTACCTCTACCACGACCCTTGCCACAGCCCGATGAAGCAGCAAGAGCCGATGAAGACTGTCAAGGCCTTGGTGGGCAACAACGTGATCGAGAGCAAGCGCTGCTGCGGCGAGTCGGGTACCTTGGGTGTGACCCGACCCGACATTGCCACACAGGTGCGCTTTCGCAAAGAGACCGAGCTGCAAAAGGACGAACAGGCCTTGCGCACGCTCACCGGGCAAGCCACGGGTGACATGAAAATCCTCACCAGCTGCCCCAGTTGTTTGCAAGGGCTCTCGCGCTACCAAGACGATCTGAAGTCGGGTTTGCTCGAAGCCGATTACATCGTCGTTGAAATGGCCAAACAAATTTTGGGCGAGAACTGGCTGCCCGAGTACGTGGCGCGCGCCAACCAAGGCGGTATTGAGCGGGTGCTGGTGTGAGCGGCTGCGCTTTGTGCCAAGAGGATGGGGGCTTGGTGCTGGTGCGCCAAGCCGATTGGCGCTTGGTCCGTGCGCTGGACACCCCGGCGTTTCCCGCCACCTACCGCGTGATTTGGAACGCCCACGTGGCCGAATGGACCGATTTGAGTCCCGAGCAGAGACACCGGTGCATGGACGTGGTGGCCCAAGTCGAGGTGCTGATGCGCGAACACCTCGCCCCCACCAAGGTCAACTTGGCGTCTTTGGGCAACATGGTGGCCCATGTGCATTGGCACGTGGTGGCCCGTTTCGATTGGGACAGCCACTTTCCTGCGCCGATTTGGGCGGCCCCGCTGCGTCCGACCGATGCGCCGCGCCAAGAAGCCCTGAGTGGACGTTTGCCCGATCTCGACCGTGCCTTGCAGGCACAATGGGCCTGATCACCATGGCCGGCTTGAACCCCAACACCCCCACTCCCACCGCCATGACGGTGCATGGACAATCGCGCGAATTGGAAGTTGCTTTCAATGATGGCGCGGTGTTTCGTATCCCGTTTGAGCTCATGCGCGTCTTCTCACCCTCTGCCGAAGTCCAGGGACACAGCCCCGACCAAGCCGTGTTGCAAACCGGTAAGCGCGAAGTGGATGTGACCGCCCTCGAGCCGGTCGGCTTGTACGCGGTCCAGCCCACCTTCAGCGATGGGCACGACAGCGGTATTTTTTCGTGGGACTACCTGTATTTTCTGGGTTCACAGGCCGATGCACTGTGGGCCCAATATGAAGCGCGGCTGCTGGCGGCGGGACGGGGTCGCGACGACCCCATGCCCACCCGAGCCGGTGGTGCTTGCGCCAGCCACTGAACACGAAGGACCCACACATGGCCTCCACCCATTTCGGCTTCAAAACCGTCGACGAACGCGAAAAAGCGCAAAAGGTGCGTGGCGTGTTCGATTCCGTCGCGTCCAAATACGACGTCATGAACGACCTCATGTCGGGTGGCTTGCACCGCTGGTGGAAGCGCTACACCATGGCCGTGGCCAATCCACAGCCAGGTCAGCACGCTTTGGATATCGCGGGTGGAACGGGCGACTTGTCGATCGCTTTTGCCCGAAAAGTCGGGCCGCAAGGCCGCGTGGTGCACACCGACATCAACGAGGCCATGCTGCGCGAAGGTCGCAACCGCATCTTGAACGAGGGATTGGTGCTGGAGTCCATGGTCTGCGACGCCGAAAAGCTGCCCTTTGCCGATGCTTCTTTCGACTTTGTCTCGGTGGCCTTTGGTTTGCGCAACATGACGCACAAAGACCGCGCCTTGGCCGAAATGCACCGCGTGCTCAAGCCTGGTGGCAAATTGCTGGTGTTGGAGTTCTCCAAAGTGGCCAAGCCCTTGGAGAAAGCCTACGACTGGTATTCCTTCAATATCCTGCCCAAACTCGGTCAGTGGGTCGCCAACGACGCCGACAGTTACCGCTACTTGGCCGAATCCATCCGCATGCACCCCGACCAAGCGACCTTGCGCGAGATGATGCAAACCGCTGGCTTTGGCCATGTGGACGTGCACAACCTGTCCGCTGGGGTGGTGGCTTTGCACCTGGGCATCAAATGTTGAACTTTGCTTTGGGTGACAATGTCACACAGGTACATAAATTCGTGGAGAAAAACATGACAAAACTCTTGTCAATGGTCTTGGTGTGCGCCATGGCCTTGGGCTCGGTCGATGCTTCGGCCAAGCGCATGGGCGGCGGTAAGTCGTTCGGTAAGCAGTCCAACCAAGTGACCCAGCGCGACGCAACACCGCCGGCCAACAACGCCGCGCCAGCTTCCGCCGCTGCTCAGCCAGGCGCCGCCAATCGGCCTGCGAATGCCGCGCCCGCCAGCCGCCCATGGGGCGCCATGCTCGGCGGTTTGGCCGCCGGGTTGGGCTTGGCTTGGCTGGCCTCCAGCTTGGGTTTTGGGGAAGGCTTTGGTCAAGTGCTGATGCTCTTGCTCGCCGGCGTGGCCATTTGGATGGTCGTTCGCATGGTGATGCGTGGACGTCCGGCCAGCTCGGGTGGCATGGCCTACCAAGGCGCCACCGCCGCACAAGCGCCCCGCGACTACAACAGCAAAAACGTCGGCAACGACGCCTCGGCCCGTCCTTGGGAATCCAACCAGACCGCTTTCAGTGCCGCGCCTGCCAGCACCTCTGGCGGCTCCATGATTGGTTCGGCCTTGGCTGGTCAGCAAACTTGGGGCATCCCCGCTGGCTTTGATGTCGATGGTTTCATCGCCGCCTCCAAAACCAATTTCATGACTTTGCAAGCGGCGTGGGACCGTGGCGACATCAGCAGCCTGCGCGCCATGATGACCGACGAGATGTTGGCTGAAATCAAAACCCAGCTGGCCGATCGCGAACAAGCCAGTTTGGGCCAGCCCAACGTGACCGAGGTCTTGGCCTTGGACGCCCGTTTGCTGGGCATTGAAGAACTCGACGACGCGTACATGGCCAGCGTGGAATACAACGGTTTGGCTCGTGAAGACGCTTCCGCTGGACCCAGCCCCTTCCGGGAAGTTTGGAACATCACCCGACCCAAAAACGGCCCGGGTGGTTGGTTGGTGGCTGGCGTTCAAGCGCTCGAGTAAAGCGCATGAACAGCCCGCGTTCCTTGCCCACACCGTCCTCCATCTTGACGGCGATCTCAGGTCTGCAGCCACCGGCTTGGTTGGTCGATGAGCTGCAAAACCGTTGTGTGCTCTTGCTCAACCATGTGTTGGGACAAGAGCCAGCGGCCATGGACCGTTTGCGCCGCCAGCGCGGCAAACCTTTGTTGGTGCAATGGGGTCGGGTAAACCTGTGTTTGCAGGCCACCGCGGCGGGCTTGCTCGAACGTGCACCGTCCGATGCCCAGCCCGAGTTGACTGTCACGCTGACCCAAACCGATCCTTGGGACTTGGTCACCACTGTGGCCAAAGGGGTCAAGCCGGCCGTGGATGTCCGAGGTGACGTTCAATTCGCGGCCGAAGTCGCGTGGCTGGCGGAAAACGTTCGGTGGGACTTGGAAGAAGACCTGTCGCGTTGGATCGGTGACGCCCCCGCGCATGGCTTGGTGAGCATGGCGCAGCGTGCGGCACAAGCGGTCAAAGGTTTCTTGCCCCAAGCCCCTGCCGAACGAGGTGCCTGATGCGCTGGTTTCGGGGCCTGTTCATCCTTTGGATTGTTTTTCGTTTTGGTTTGGATGAGCTGGTTCTCTCCAATTTTCGCCACCCCTTTTTGCGAGTCCTCACGCGAGTCCTGACCTTGGGTCGGCGCTTGGAGGCACCTCGCGGTCAGCGTTTGCGCCAAGCTTTGGAGAGCTTGGGTCCTATTTTTGTGAAGTTTGGTCAAGTGTTGTCGACCCGGCGCGATTTGCTCGCGCCCGACATCGCCAACGAGTTGGCCCTCTTGCAAGACCGTGTGCCGCCATTCGACAGCGCCGTGGCGGTGGCCACCATCGAGCGCGCGCTTGGTGTGCCGGTCGACGAGGTGTTTGCTGACTTTGAGCGCAAACCCGTGGCCAGCGCGTCCATCGCCCAAGTGCATTTCGCCACCATCCGCCAAGGGCGTCACGCCGGCCGTGAGGTCGCGATCAAGGTTTTGCGTCCCAACATGCTGCCGGTGATTGAGAAAGACCTCAGCCTCATGCGCACCATGGCCGCTTGGCTGGAGAAACTCTCGGCCGATGGCAAGCGACTCAAACCCCGCGAGGTGGTGGCCGAGTTTGACAAACACCTGCACGACGAACTCGATCTCTTGCGCGAAGCCTCCAGTGCCGCGCAGTTGCGCCGCAACATGGCCGACTTGAACTTGGTGCTGATCCCCGAGATGTTTTGGGATTTTTGCCGCACCGAGGTCTTGGTCATGGAGCGCATGCGCGGTGTGCCCATCAGCCAGGTCGATGCCTTGCGCCAAGCCGGTGTGGACATTCCCAAGTTGGCGCGTGATGGGGTGACGATTTTTTTCACCCAAGTGTTTCGCGACGGTTTCTTCCACGCCGACATGCACCCGGGCAACATCCAGGTCAGCTTGGACCCCGCCACCTTTGGGCGGTACATCTCGCTGGATTTTGGCATCGTGGGCACGCTCACCGAATTCGACAAAGAGTATTTGGCGCAGAACTTCACCGCCTTTTTCAGGCGCGATTACAAGCGTGTGGCCGAGTTGCACATTGAATCGGGTTGGGTGCCCGCAAACACGCGCGTCGATGAGCTTGAAGCGTCCATCCGCGCTGTGTGCGAGCCGTATTTCGATCGCCCCTTGAAGGAGATTTCGCTCGGTTTGGTGCTCATGCGCCTGTTCCAGACCTCGCGCCGTTTTAATGTGGAGATCCAGCCGCAGCTGGTCTTGCTGCAAAAAACCCTCCTCAACATTGAAGGTTTGGGACGCCAGCTCGACCCCGAGCTGGACTTGTGGAGCACCGCCAAGCCCTTCTTGGAGCGTTGGATGGATCAACAAATCGGCCCGGCCAAATTGTGGGCTCAGATCAAGGCCGAAGCGCCCCAGTACGCCAAACTTTTGCCCATCCTGCCTCGCTTGCTACAGGGTTACCTGCAGCAACGATCGCCGGACCTGCAGCGCGAACTCGCCGAGTTGCGCCAAGCACAAGGCCGCACCCACCGGCTCTTGCAGTCGGCCATTTTGGTGGTGCTGGGTTTTGCTTTGGGCGGTATGGCCACCGTCTGGATCCTGCGGGCGCTTCACCCAATCCTATAATGGTGGGCTTTGGTCCGCCTGCGCTTGAGTGGGCGGTTTTCAACACCTTCCAGAGGTTCTCGACATGCCCATTTATGCCTACCAGTGCGGGTCCTGTGGCCACGCCAAGGATGTGTTGCAAAAAATGTCCGACGCTCCCCTGACCGAATGCCCGTCTTGTGGCGCCAGCACGTTCAGCAAACGCCTGACCGCACCGGGTTTCCAGCTCAAGGGCTCGGGCTGGTACGTCACCGATTTCCGCGGTGGTGCCTCGGGAGGCGGCGACAGCGCTGGCCCTGCCGCACCGACCACACCCACGACCTCCAGTTGAACAAGGCCACCATGACCGCTTTTCGCAAATGGTTGTTCGCCGGCTTGCTGGTGTTGGTGCCGCTCATCATCACCCTGTGGGTGCTCGATTGGGTGGTGTCCACCTTGGACAGCAGCTTGAAGGTGCTGCCCATTAGCTGGCAACCCGATGCGCTCTTTGGCATGCACATCCCTGGCTTGGGCGTGGTGTTTGCCTTGGTGGTGGTGTTGTCGATTGGCGCCTTGGCCTCCAACATCATCGGCAACCGTTTGGTGAGTTGGTGGCACAGCCTGCTGCACCGCATCCCGGTGGTGCGCTCCATCTACTCGGGCGTCAAACAAATCTCCGACACGGTGTTTTCGGAAAAAGGCAACGCCTTTCGCAAAGCGCTGTTGGTGCAGTGGCCCCATCCCGGCATGTGGAGCATCGGTTTTCTCACTGGCGCCCCCGATGGCGGTGTGTTGCACCACCTGCGCCAATCGCCTGGCATTGAGGCCGATGAAGAATTTGTCAGTGTGTTCGTGCCCACCACGCCCAACCCCACCGGTGGCTATTTTGTGATGGTGCGCCGAGCCGATTGCGTGGAGTTGGCCATGAGCGTGGACGAAGCGCTGACCTACATTGTTTCCATGGGCGTCATCGCCCCCAGCGGTGTTCGCAACGCTGCACCCACCCCCCACACGCCCTGAGCTTGTCCCTTCCGTTGAAAGAAACCTTCCTATGGCAATGCGTTCCCACTACTGCGGTCTTGTGACCGAAGCCCTGACCGGTCAAACCGTGAGCCTGTGTGGCTGGGTCAACCGTCGTCGTGACCACGGCGGCGTCATCTTCATCGACTTGCGCGACCGCGAAGGTTATGTGCAGGTGGTGTGCGACCCCGATCGCCCCGAGATGTTCAAAGTGGCCGAAGACGTGCGCAACGAGTTCTGCGTGCAGATCAAAGGCCTGGTGCGCGCGCGTCCCGATGGCACCAGCAACGACGGCCTCAAGAGCGGCAAGATCGAGGTGTTGTGCCACGAGCTGATCGTCTTGAACGAGTCGGTCACGCCACCCTTCCAGATCGATGACGACAACCTGTCGGAGACCACGCGCCTCACGCACCGCGTGCTCGACCTGCGCCGTCCCTACATGCAGAACAACCTCATGCTGCGCTACAAGGTGGCGATGGAGGTGCGCAAGTACTTGGACGAAAACGGCTTTGTGGACATCGAGACGCCCATGCTCACCAAGAGCACGCCCGAAGGCGCGCGCGACTACCTCGTGCCCAGCCGTGTGCACGATGGCCAGTTCTTCGCGTTGCCCCAGTCGCCCCAGCTGTTCAAGCAGCTGCTGATGGTGGCGGGCTACGACCGCTACTTCCAGATCGTGAAGTGCTTCCGCGACGAAGACTTGCGCGCCGACCGCCAGCCCGAATTCACCCAGATCGATATCGAAACCTCCTTCCTGACCGAAGAAGAAATCCGAGACATGTTCCAGGGCATGATCAAGCGCGTGTTCCAAAACACCATCGGTGTGGACCTCGGCGAATTCCCCGTCATGACCTACCAGGACGCGATGTACCTGTACGGCTCCGACAAGCCCGACCTGCGCGTGAAGCTGCAGTTCACCGAAGTCACCGACGTCATGGGCGATGTGGACTTCAAGGTGTTCTCGGGTGCGGCCAACATGAAAGGCGGCCGTGTGGTCGCGCTGCGCGTGCCGGGCGGCTCGGTCGAGGGCGGCGGCATCAGCCGTGGCGAGATCGACGCTTACACCGAGTTCGTCAAGATCTACGGCGCCAAAGGTTTGGCCTACATCCGCGTCAACGACCTGTCCAAAGGCCGTGACGGCTTGCAGTCGCCCATCGTCAAGAACATCCACGACGCCGCACTCCAAGCGGTGCTGGAGCGCTCGGGCGCACAAAACGGCGACCTGATTTTCTTCGGTGCCGACAAGGCCAAGATCGTCAACGACGCCATCGGCGCTTTGCGCATCAAGATCGGCCACAGCGAGTTCGGCAAGAAGAACGGCTTGTTCGAAGACCGTTGGGCCCCGATGTGGGTGGTCGACTTCCCGATGTTCGAGCACGACGAAGAGAACGACCGCTGGGCCGCGGTTCACCACCCCTTCACCGCGCCCAAAGACGGCCATGAAGACTGGATGGTCACCGACCCCGAGAAGTGCATCTCCAAGGGCTACGACATGGTCTTGAACGGCTGGGAAATGGGCGGCGGCTCGGTGCGTATCCACCGCGCCGACGTGCAGAAAAAAGTGTTCGACGCGTTGAAAATCACGCCCGAAGAAGCCCAACTCAAGTTCGGCTTCTTGCTCGACGCCTTGCAGTACGGCGCGCCGCCCCACGGCGGTTTGGCCTTCGGTTTGGACCGCATCGTCACCTTGATGACCGGTGCCGAATCGATCCGCGACGTGATCGCCTTCCCCAAGACCCAGCGCGCTCAGTGTTTGCTCACGCAAGCCCCCAGCCCGGTGGACGAGAAGCAGCTGCGCGAATTGCACATCAAATTGCGCAATGTGGACGCAGCCAAAGCCTAAGGCTCAAGGCTCAACCCCAAAAAAAGGCGCTGGTAACAGCGCCTTTTTTTATGCACCCCAGTGAGCCAACGCTCACGAGCGTGCCGCTCGTTCATGGAGTTTGCGGTACAGGGTTTGACGGCTGATGCCGAGTTGACGTGCAGCGGCAGACACGTTGCCACGCGTGTTTTCCAAGGCCATGTCGATGGCCTTGTGTGTCAAGTCCGACCAGTTTTGTGCCGGTGTGTCTTGGCGAACCGTGGGTTTGGCTTGAAGCTCTTGGGTGATGTCGTCCGGCATGTGCGCCCAGTCGATGACGCGTTCGTCGTCGTCGAGCAAGGCGATGGCGCAGCGCAAGACGTGGCTGAGCTGACGCAAATTGCCCGGCCAAGCAAAACGGCGCAGATGTTCCATCAACTCTGGCGCGATGGCCACGTGGGTGTGGGGTGTGTCCTCCATCAACAAGCGTTCGCACAGGGCCACAAAGTCGGTGCGTTCGCGCAAGGGCGGCAAGGTCAAACTCATGCCGTTGATGCGGTAATACAGGTCTTGCCGGAACCGGCCTTGGGCCACGGCTTGTTTGAGGTCTTGGTGGCTGGCGCACACCAGGTTGAAGTCGACCGGTGTGCTGGTGCCACTGCCCACCGCAGTGACGCTGCGCTCTTGCAAGACGCGAAGCAAACGCGTTTGCGCCGATAAGGGCATGTCGCCAATCTCATCCAAGAACAAGGTGCCGCCGTCGGCTTCGCGGATGCGCCCCACCGATCCTTGGCGCGAGGCCCCCGTGAACGCACCCGGCGCGTAGCCGAACAATTCGGCCTCGATCAGCGACTCGGGCAGGGCAGCACAGTTGACCGCCACCCACGCGCGATCGCGGCGTTGGCTGCATTGGTGCACCGCTTGAGCAAACCAGTCCTTGCCCACGCCCGATTCGCCCCCGATCAACAAAGGAATTCCTTTGTCCATGACCTTGCGCGCCATGTCGGCGGCACGACGGCAGGTGGCGTCGCCTGCATCCAAACGCGACAAGGCATCGCCCGTGACCACCGAGTGGGTTGGTGCTGCTGCACGCGCCCGTTGGGCGTTTGGCCGTTGGCCTTGTGCGTGGAGTGCGTTGCCGCTGTGGGTGTGAAGTAAGTGGCGCTGCGATGGGCTTGAATGGTCGCTGGCCTCCAAGGCGTGCAGGGGTTCGATGAACAGTGCGCTCCAGTGCGTCTGGGCCAGTGGCAGTGTGGGCAAATCCATGAGCGCCAAACCCGTTCGGTTGGCGCCCACCAGCCAGCCGTCGTCGTCGAAAGCCAACAAGCCCTGGGCGACCGAACCTACGCCAGCGGCACGGGGGTGCAACTTCACGACCGTGTGTTGGCGACACTCGGCCAAGACCAAACTGTTCTCAATCATTTGCGCAGCGGTCGACACCAAACCCAAGGTGTGGGGGTGTCGCGCTCGGTGGTCGCCCGAGATGTCCAAGATGCCCATGAGCTGGCCTCGCGCCGACACGATGGGCGCGGCCGCACAGGTCAAAAAACCGTTGCGGTCCAAGTAATGTTCTGAGCCATGAATTTCGATGGCTTGGGCTTCGGCCAGGGCGGTGCCGATGGCGTTCGTGCCGCGCTGGCTTTCCGCCCAGGATGC
>JBFZCK010000199.1:0-2606 GCA_041307965.1 Burkholderiales bacterium
GGCGCGGCGTGCGTTATTTGGCCACGCGCTTTTCCGCCAAAGAGGCCTTCAGCAAAGCCGTGGGCTTGGGCATGCGCATGCCCATGACCTGGCGCGATTGCGAAATCCTCAACCACCCCAGTGGCCAGCCCTATGTCCGTTTGTCGGGCGAGCTCAAGACCTGGTTTGAAGCCCAGGGTTGGCGCGCCCACGTCACCGTCAGCGATGAGAGCGATTACGCCACCAGCGTGGTCGTTGTTGAACACCTCCCTTTGTGAGAACCCCATGAACCTGCACGCCCCTTTGATCATCGATGTCGCCGGAGTGAGCCTGACCGATGCCGACCGCCAGCGCCTGGCCCACCCTTTGGTGGGTGGTGTGATCCTGTTTGGCCGCAACTGGCAAGGGCGTGAGCAACTCACCGCGCTGTGCCAAGACATCAAGGCGGTGCGCCCAGACCTGTTGATTGCGGTCGACCACGAGGGTGGCCGGGTGCAGCGTTTTCGCACCGACGGCTTCACCCACCTGCCACCGATGGCGGCCTTGGGCGCGCTGTGGGCCGAGCCCGAGCGCCGCGGTGAGATGCCCGGCGCCTCGGTGCTGCGCGCCACCAACGCCGCCGTGGCCACCGGCTATGTCTTGGGTGCCGAGTTGCGCGCTTGCGGTGTGGACATGAGCTTCACGCCCGTGCTCGACCTGAACCACGGCGACAGCGCCGTCATCGGCGACCGCTCCTTTGGCCGCGACCCCCGCACCGTGGCCCTGTTGGCGCAAAGCCTCATGCACGGCTTGGCGCTCAGTGGCATGGGCAATTGCGGCAAACACTTCCCCGGCCATGGCTTTGCCCATGCCGATTCGCATGTGGCCTTGGCCGTGGACACGCGCAGCCTGAGCACCATCTTGGCCGACGACGCCTTGCCCTACGCGTGGCTCTCGGCGAGCTTGCAGGCCGTCATGCCGGCCCACGTGATCTACCCCAAGGTGGACAACTGCCCGGCTGGCTATTCCGCCCGTTGGCTCCAAGCCGTGTTGCGCCAGCGTTTGGGCTTCACCGGCGCCATCTTCAGTGACGACTTGAGCATGGCCGCGGCGCGCCAGATCCAAGGCCAAACCCTGAGTTTTGCCCAAGCCAGTTTGGCGGCCTTGGACGCGGGCTGCGACATGGTGCTCTTGTGCAACCAATCGGTGGTGGACGGTGGCGCACCCATCGACGAGGCCATCGAAGCCCTGTCGCGCGCGTGGATGCACCGCGAATGGCAACCCAACCCGGCCAGTGAAGAGCGCCGTTTGGCTTTGTTGCCCACCCAGGCCGCGCCCGATTGGGATGAGTTAATGGTCTCGCCGCGCTACATGCAGGCGTTGGCTTTGTTGCCTTAAGGGCAGCGAAACCGTCGGCGGATCAATCGCCCACGCCGTGTTGCTCGAGCAGGTCGCAGACCAGCTCCAAGCGCAACAAGGGGTTGTCCAGCGACATGAGTTGCTGGCGAGTGGCCAAGGGCAGGGGCAAGAGCTCGGCCCAGCGGTTGGCCAGCCAGCCGCTGTCGGTCCAAGCGAAGGGCGGTTGCAAGGGCCAATCGCCCAGCACCTCGGGGGCTTGCTCTTGCATGCTTTGCAAGACGGCCTGCAAAGACGTTTGGGCGGCCGTGAGGTCGGGCGGCACGCTCACCCAAGGGTCGGGTGGCAAAACTTCGATATCGGCCATCCAAAGGCCGTGGGGCAATTGTTCGCTGGACAAGACCGTGAAGCGTTGTCGGCCTTGGCATTGGATGCGCAACAAGCCCGCTTGAACCTTGTCCACCTTGACCAAGTGAGCCAAGGTGCCCACACGCTCAAGCCGGTCGGCGGCTCCCGTGGGGGTGCGCACCTCTTGGCCCTCTGTCAGTGAGACCACACCAAACGGTGTTTGATCTTGCTGGCAACGCCCGATCATGTCGAGGTAGCGCACCTCGAAGATTTGCAGGGGCAGATGCCCCCCGGGGAACAAGACGGTTTGCAACGGGAACAGCGGCACCGTGTGCCGCGTCCCGGGTGCAAAAGCATCGCTCAATCGGCCGCCACCACGTCGGCGCTTTGGCGCTGCAGCATGGCCAAGGTGTTGGCCACGGTGCTGCGCAGCTCGCGGCGGTCACAAATGAAGTCCACCGCGCCCTTGGTCTGCAAGAACTCGGCGCGCTGAAAGCCTTCGGGCAACTTCACGCGCACGGTGTTCTCGATCACGCGCGGACCGGCAAAACCGATCAGCGCCTTGGGCTCGGCAATCACCACATCGCCCATGAACGCAAAACCGGCCGACACACCACCCATGGTCGGGTCGGTCAGCACGCTCACATAGGGCAGGCCTTTTTTGGCCAAGCGCGTGAGCGCGGCGTTGGTCTTGGCCATTTGCATGAGCGAGAGCAAGCCCTCTTGCATGCGCGCGCCACCGGTGGCGGTGAAACAAATGAACGGCACTTTTTGCGCGATGGCCTCTTCGACGCCACGCACAAAGCGCTCGCCCACCACCGAGCCCATGGAGCCGCCCATGAAATCGAATTCAAAACAGGCCACGACCACGTTGACGCTTTGCACCGAGCCGCCCATGACGATGAGCGCATCGGTCTCGCCGGTGTTCTCCATCGCTTCTTTGA
>JBFZCK010000200.1:0-5690 GCA_041307965.1 Burkholderiales bacterium
CCCAGGGCTTCACCTCGGCCCAACGCAAACGCACGATCGGCATCGCCAGCCTCAGCGTGTTCATCGTGATCGCCGTCTGTGCCTTGGTGGGCTTGGACGTGCTGGACTTTTTCAACATCTCGCTGGCGAGCTTTCAGGTCGGTGGCGGCTTGTTGCTCATGACCTCGGCGCTGGCCATGCTCAACGCCCAACCGGCCGAAGCCAAAGCCACCCAAGGTGAAGTCAACGACGCCCACACCAAAACCTCAATCGCCGTGGTGCCGCTGACCATCCCGCTGCTCACAGGCCCGGCCACCATGTCCACCGTGGTGATTTACGCCGACCAAGCCAAAACCGTGGCGCAACACAGCGCCTTGATCGGCTACGGCGTGGTCATCGCTTTGGCCACTTGGCTGTGTTTCACCCTGGCCAAACCGATTGCTCGCGTCTTGGGCCAAACCGGCATCAACGTCATGACGCGCCTGATGGGCCTGATCTTGGCGGCTTTGTCGGTCGAGGTGATGGCCGCGGGTTTGGTCAAACTGTTCCCCGCTTTGGCGGGCTGAATCGGTAGCGGTCATGGCCACGGGGTTCTCGCTGAACTGTCCCTACCCACTGATCCAAGCCCCCATGGCCGGCTCCCAAGGCAGCGCCTTGGCCTTGGCCGTGTGCCAAGCCGGCGCCATGGGCTCTTTGCCCGGCGCCATGCTCAGCCCAGAGGCCTTGGGCGCAGAGCTGACGGTCCTGCGTGACCAAGCCGCCGGGCCGTGGAACGTCAACTTTTTTTGTCACACCCCGCCGCCAGCCGATGAGGCTGTGCAAGCGCGTTGGCGCGACGCCTTGGCGGGGTTGTACCAAGAGGCGGGCATCGACCCCCAGCGCATCCCCGCCGGGCCTGGGCGCGTGCCGTTTTCTCATGCGGTGGCCGATGTGGTTGAACCCTTCGCACCGCCCGTGGTGAGCTTCCATTTCGGCTTGCCCGCGCCAGACTTGCTCGCGCGGGTCAAGGGCTGGGGCAGTTGGGTCATCGCCAGCGCCACCACCGTGGATGAAGCCCGCTGGTTGCAGGACCACGGGGCCGACGCGGTCATCGCGCAGGGCCTGGAAGCTGGCGGTCACCGGGGACTGTTCTTGAACGATGACCTCGCCACACAACTCGGCACCTTCGCGTTGTTGCCGCAGGTGGTGGCCGCGGTGAACGTGCCGGTGATCGCGGCAGGCGGCATCGCCGATGCGGCCGGTGTGCGTGCGGCCATGGCCTTGGGCGCCCGTGCGGTGCAAGTCGGGACGGCCTATTTGTGTTGCCACGAGGCCAGCACCAGCGCCGTGCACCGCGCCGCTTTGCTCAGCCCCGATTCGGCCCACACCGACTTGACCACGGTGTTTTCGGGCCGACCCGCGCGCGGCATCGTCAACCGGCTCATGCGCACACTGGGCCCGCGCCACCCAGCCGCGCCCGCCTTCCCCATGGCCACGGCGGCCGTGGCCCCGCTGCGCGCGCACTTCGAGGCCCAAGGCTTGGGCGACTGCTCACCCTTGTGGGCCGGGCAAAACACCAGCGGCTGCCGCGCCGTGAGCGCAGCCGAGATCACGCGGTCACTGGCTCAAGGATTTTCAAGGTCCACCGAACCCACCCCTTGATCGGTGAAAGCCACCGATTTGATGTGGGACCACACTTCAAGGCCCACACGCAAAGACAAGCTGTCTTGCGCTCGGCGCGTCACCCTGGCCAACCAACGGTGATGTCGATGCCGAATCACCAACAAACAGGTCGCGGGGTGCACATCGCTGTGGATGGCCTCGATCTGCCCCGGCCAAGCGTTTTGCATGGAGCTGTCCAACGGCGATGCGCTCGTCACCGTCACGTCGTTGGCGTGCACATGCACCCGCACACGGCGACCCACGGCGATGGCACGCTCGGGCACCCGCAAGAGCAAACCGTCCAAGTCGATGTGCGTGAGGTGGTACTCGTTGTCGATGGCCGCGACCCGACCGTGCAAGACCGTGCCCGCTTCTCCGCCCGCCCGAGCGGCAAATGCCGGGTCGGACAGAACCTCGGCCACACCACCTTGCAACACCGCTTGGCCTTGTTGCATGAGCACCACGTGATCGGCCAAACGGGTCAGCTCCTCCATGGCGTGGGTGACGTACAGCACGGGGATCTGCAGCCCATGGTGCAAGCGCTCCAACCAAGGCAAGATCTCTTGTCGGCGGGCGAAATCCAAGGAAGCCAAGGGCTCGTCGAGCAACAAAATGCGCGGCTCGGTGGCCAAGGCGCGGGCGATGGCCACCCGCTGCCGCTCACCACCCGACAGCGCTTGGGGGCGGCGATCCAACAGACCACCGATGCCCAGCAGAGCAATGGCCGCGTCCAGCGTGGCCTGCAAACCCACTTGTTGCACACGCTCCATGCCGTAGCGCAGGTTTTCGCGCACGGTCATGTGCTCAAACAAACTGGCCTCTTGGAAAACATAGCCCAATCCACGCGCCCAAGTCGGCGTCCACACACCGCGCTCGCTGTCCTGCCAAACCGCCTCGCCCACTTGCACACGCCCGTGCGCACGCTCCAAGCCAGCGACACAACGCAACAAGGTGGTCTTGCCCGAGCCCGAGGGGCCAAACAACACCGTGACCCCTTGCGCAGGCAAGCTGAGCTCGACACGCAAGTCGAAGCCCGGCCGAGCCAAACGCAGGTCCAGCAGCACACGCGGGTTCATGTCAACACCCGATCGCTGCGCTGCTTGAGCCGGGACAGGGCCACCAAAACCACAAACGAAAACACCACCATGCCAGCGGCCAACACGTGGGCTTGTCCATATTCCATGGCTTCCACGTGGCCAAAGATTTGGGTTGAGACCACGCGCGTCTGGCCGGGGATGTTGCCCCCGATCATGAGCACCACACCAAACTCACCCACGGTGTGCGCAAAACTCAAGACCGTGGCGGTGAGCAAACCGGGTTTGGCCAAAGGCAAAGCCACCGTGAAAAACGCATCCCAAGGGCGGGCTCGCAAAGTGGCGGCCACTTCCATCGGTCGCCGCCCCATGGCCTCAAACGCGTACTGGATGGGCTGCACCGCAAAAGGCAATGAGCACACGATGGCGCCCAAGAGCAAACCCGTGAATGAAAACGACAACAAACCCACGCCCAACCACTGGGTGAACATGCCGACCCAACCCTGTGGCCCCAACAACACCAACAGGTAAAAGCCCAGGACCGTGGGCGGCAAGACCAAGGGCAAGGTCACCAACGCGGCGATCGGTGTGCGCCAGCGGGAATTCGTTTGCGACAACCACCACGCCAATGGTGTGGCCACCAACAAGAGCACCACCGTGGTCGTCGCCGCCAACTGCAAGGTCAGCCCAATGGCCTGAGCTGCGCCGGGATCCAAAGTGAAACTCATGGGTTGGGACTCGTTAGGGAACGTCGTAGCCAAAAGACCGAATCACGGCCTTGGCTGGATCGCCGCGCATGTATTGCATCAAAGCCAGGGCCGCCGGATTGGCTTTGGCGCCGTCCAACAACACCGCGTCTTGCAAGATGGGACTGTGAAGCGAAGACGGTACAACCCAAGCCGAGCCTTCTTCGATCTTGCCGTTGACGGTCACCTGCGACAGGGCCACAAAGCCCAAGGCCGCGTTACCGGTTGAGACGAATTGGTGGGTTTGACCAATGTTGGCACCTTCCACGAGCTTGGGCGCCAAGGCCGCACGCAAACCCAGCTGGTCGATCAGCTGCAGGGCTGCCGCACCATAGGGGGCGAGCTTGGGATTGGCCACCGCCAATTTGTCGAACGACCCCGTCTTCAAGACCGCCCCTTGGTCATCCACCAAGCCTGGTTTTTTGCTCCACAACACCAGTTTGCCCACAGCGTAGGTGAACCGAGAAGCCTTGACGCCCAAACCCTCGGCTTCAAGTTTTTTTGGGGTGCTGGCATCGGCAGACAACAAAATGCCAAAAGGCGCACCGTTTTTGATTTGGGCGTACAGCTGCCCGGTTGCCCCAAAAGCCAAACTGGCCTTGTGCCCGGTGTCGCGTTCGAACTGTTGCGCAATGAGCTTCATGGGCGCTGTGAAATTGGCGGCCACGGCCACCGTCACTTCGCCGGCGTGGGCCGCACCCGCAAACAACAAGATGACCCCAAGCCAACAGGATTGAATTTTCAGCATGGTGTATCGCTATTCAATTTTGGAACAGCGAAACTGTAGCACAGCGCTATTCCAAATCAGGATAGCGGCACGCCACCCGTTACCATGGCGACATGAAAGCACCCCTACCCTTCGCCGATGTCTTGGGCCACGAAGCCAGCGACAAACGCATCGACATCCTGCACCGCTTGGACCAAGTGGGCTCGATTTCTCAAGCCGCGCGTGCGGCTGGCGTGAGCTACAAAGCCGCTTGGCAAGCCTTGGAAACCTTGACCAATTTGGCCGGCACGCCTTTGGTTGAGCGGGCCGTGGGTGGCAGCGGCGGGGGCGGCGCGGTGCTGACCGCGGCCGGTCACGCCGTGCTGCAAGCAGCGAACGCCATGCGACAAGCCCGCCAACACGCTTTGCAACAACTGCAGGCCTCGGGCACCGACCGCGCGGCCATGGCTTTGCGCACCAGCATGCGCAACCAATTGCGCGCCCGCGTCTTGCGCACGCAGCCTTTCCAAGGCCAGGTGCGCGTTCACCTGCAACTGCCCGGCGGCCAAAGCTTGCGTGCCCGCATCACGCGGGAGAGCGCGCAACTCTTGGGGCTGCGTGCCCAACTGGAGGTCTTGGTCTTGTGCAAAGCCACCGCGGTCAGCGTGGTGGCCCAAGCGCCAGAGGACGCTGCGGTCAACCAACTCAGCGGTCGGGTTCTGCGCGCTTCACGCGCGGTGGCCGGTGGCGAGGTCAGCTTGGACTTGAGCGCACACACCCACATGGTCGGTTTTGCGGCTGCCGGTCACGGTTTGAAAGTGGGTCACGCCGCCACCGCCTTGGTGGACGAGGCCAGCATCGTCATCGCTCAGCTGGACTGAGCCACGACGGCGCCTTGAGCCAGCGTGTGAGCGCCGCCGCGTCCTGCGCCTGCGCAGCCTCGGCTTCGATCTGGTCCACGTGCATTTGCAGCGCCTGCACCCGCTGCGCCAGCGCCACGGCCAAACGCTCGGCCGTCACGCCGGTGCCCGGTGGCAGATCGAACTCCGCAGCCAATCGGTCGTTGAGTGCGGCGCGTTGACGCTCTTGATCGGCCACCTGCTGCTTGAGCAACACCGTGACCTCGGCCAGTTGCGCGTCGTTTGCGGGGCTCGCTGGTGTGCTGAGCGCAGCGCGCTGTTGGATGTCGAGCAAGGCCAACCAATCTCGCCGTTCGTGCGCGGCATTGGCTTCGCTCATGAGCGCGGTTTTGAGGGCGCGCCGTTCGGGGTCGGGTTCGCGGTCGGGGTGCAAGGCACTGGCGAGTTGGCGAAACAGGCTGCGCAAGCGCAGCTGCGCCGCCTCGGCGTGTGCCAGCTCGGCGGCCTGCGCGGGTGCACTCGCTTTCTTCTGTTGGCGTGCCTTGTTCGCCGCCTTGCGCTGCGCCTGGGCCTCGGCGTGTGCGGCCTCGGCTTGGTGCTGGGCTTGCCAGCGTTCACGCCGCTGCTGCTCCAGCTCGGCCCAGGTTTGGGGGTGGTGGCGGTCGTGCAAAGCGGCCATGTCGGCGTCGCCTGCGCGCGCCAGCGGTCGGGCCAGGGCACACAA
>JBFZCK010000201.1:0-7643 GCA_041307965.1 Burkholderiales bacterium
AATCACGTTCGTTGCGGCATGGGGCTGCGGCGAACGCCTGTTAACCGAAGGAAACCCGATGATTGCCCAATCCATCAAAGCCGAAGTCGTTGCCGCCAATGCGCGTGCACCCAAAGACACCGGTAGCCCAGAAGTCCAAGTCGCTTTGTTGACCGCCCGTATCAACGAACTGACCCCCCACTTCAAAACCCACGCCAAAGACCACCACGGCCGCCGCGGCTTGCTGCGCATGGTCAGCCGTCGTCGTAAATTGCTCGATTACCTCAAGGACAAGGACGCCGACCGTTACGTGGCCTTGATCGCCAAATTGGGTCTGCGCAAATAATTTTGCCCAGACTGTGATGTGCACAACGCCTGAGTTGGTTCGCTGGCTCAGGCGTTTTGCGCTTTTTTTCAACCCAATCCCAAGACAACAGAGCGAAGCTGTGTCATTCCAAAACGGTTGTGCTGCGTGCCCAGCGGCTTTGGAATGGCATCGTGTTCTGGGTTGAGAGGTTGGTTTTTCAGCGGACCGTCCGCCAACACCGTCGCGCCGAGCCTTGTGCCGAGCGACCACTCAGGAGTTCAACATGAGCCTATTCAACAAAGTCACCAAGACCTTCCAATGGGGCCCCCATTCGGTCACCATGGAAACCGGCGAAATCGCTCGCCAAGCCACCGGCGCTGTGCTGGTGGACATCGAAGGCACCGTGGTGCTGGCCACCGTGGTGGCCAAGACCGACGTCAAAGCCGGTCAAGATTTCTTCCCCTTGACCGTGGACTACACCGAGAAGTCTTACGCTGCGGGCAAGATCCCCGGCAGCTTCTTCAAACGCGAAGGCCGCCCCAGCGAGTTGGAAACCCTGACTTGCCGCTTGATCGACCGCCCCATCCGTCCTTTGTTCCCTGAAGGCTTCTTCAACGAAGTTCAGGTCATCGTGCACGTGGTCAGCTTGAACCCCGAAGTCCAAGCCGACATCGCCGCCATGATCGCCACCAGCGCCGCTTTGTCGGTCAGTGGCATCCCGTTCAACGGCCCCATCGGTGCGGCCCGCGTGGGTTACATCAACGGCCAGTACGTGCTCAACCCTGGTCAAACCCAGCTCAAAGACAGCCAGCTCGACTTGGTCGTCGCCGGTACCCAAGCCGCTGTGTTGATGGTCGAGTCCGAAGCCGACCAACTCAGCGAAGAAGTCATGCTCGGCGCCGTGGTGTTCGGCCATGAGCAGGGCAACATCGCCGTGGCCGCCATCAACGAATTCGTGCGCGAAGCCGGCAAGCCCGAGTGGAACTGGCAGCCGCCGGCCAAGAACGAGCCCTTGATCGCCAAGGTCGACGCTCTGGGTAAGGCCAAGCTCGAAGCCGCTTACCAAATCCGCAACAAGCAAGCCCGCACCCAGGCTTGCCGCGAAGCCTATGCCGCCGTGATGGAAGGCCTCAAGGCCGACGGCGTGACGTTCGACAACGTCGAAGTTGAAGCGCTGTTGTTCAACATCGAAGCCGCCATCGTGCGCGGTCAGATCTTGGCCGGTGAGCCCCGCATCGACGGTCGCGATACCCGCACCGTGCGCCCCATCGAAATCCGCAACGGCGTGCTGCCCCGCACCCATGGCTCGGCCTTGTTCACCCGCGGTGAAACCCAGGCCTTGGTGGTCGCCACCTTGGGCACCGACCGCGACGCACAGCGCATCGACGCCTTGGCTGGCGAGTTCGAAGACCGCTTCATGTTGCACTACAACATGCCTCCCTTCGCCACCGGCGAAGCAGGCCGTTTTGGCACGCCCAAGCGCCGCGAAATCGGCCACGGCCGTTTGGCCAAGCGCGCGTTGATCGCCGCGTTGCCCAGCAAGGAAGACTTCCCCTACACCATGCGTGTGGTTTCTGAAATCACCGAATCCAACGGTTCTTCGTCCATGGCTTCGGTCTGCGGCGGTTGCTTGGCTTTGATGGACGCCGGTGTGCCGATGAAAGCCCACGTGGCCGGTATCGCCATGGGCCTGATCAAGGAAGACAACCGTTTTGCCGTCTTGACCGACATCTTGGGTGACGAAGATCACTTGGGCGACATGGACTTCAAAGTGGCCGGTACCACCAACGGTATTTCCGCTTTGCAGATGGACATCAAGATTCAAGGCATCACCAAAGAAATCATGCAAGTCGCGTTGGCCCAGGCCAAAGAAGCGCGCATGCACATCTTGGGCGTGATGCAGTCCGCCATGAGCCACGCCAACACCGAAGTCTCCGACTTCGCGCCCAAGCTCTTCACCATGAAGATCAACCCCGAGAAGATCCGTGACGTGATCGGCAAGGGCGGCGCGGTCATCCGTGCGCTGACCGAAGAAACCGGTTGCCAGATCAACATCGAAGAAGACGGCACGATCACCATCGCCGCCACCGACGGTGCCAAGGCCGAGATCGCCAAGCAGCGCATCGAGCAGATCACCGCCGAAGTCGAAATCGGCAAGGTCTACGAAGGCCCTGTGACCAAGATCCTGGACTTCGGCGCATTGATCAACTTGCTGCCCGGCAAAGACGGTTTGCTGCACATCAGCCAAATTGCGCACGAGCGCGTTGAGCGTGTGACCGACTACCTGAGCGAAGGCCAAATCGTCAAAGTCAAGGTGCTTGAGACCGACGAAAAAGGCCGTGTGAAGCTGTCCATGAAGGCTTTGCTCGACCGCGCACCTGCGACCGACGCCGAGCAACAAGGCTGATCGCCAGAGACCCCTGCCATGAAGAAGCTCATCGTCGGCAATTGGAAGATGAACGGCGGCTTGGCCTCGAACGAGGCCTTGCTCAGCGCGGTGATCGAGGGCGCCTCGGCGCTGCGAGATGCGGAGTTGGCGGTCTGTGTGCCCGCGCCGTATTTGGCGCAGGTGCAAGCCCGCTTGCAAGGCTCTCCCATGGCTTGGGGTTCGCAAGACGTGTCGGCACACGAGCAGGGGGCTTACACCGGTGAGGTGTCGGCCCACATGCTCAAAGACTTTGCTTGCCGTTACGCCATCGTCGGTCATTCTGAGCGACGCCAGTACCACGGCGAGACCGATGAGGTGGTCGCGACCAAGGCGCAACGCGCGTTGGCCGCGGGCATCACACCCATCGTGTGCGTCGGTGAAACCTTGGCCGAGCGCGAAGCGGGGCAAACCGAGGCGGTGGTCAAGCGCCAATTGGCTGCGGTGATCCACGCGGTGGGGCACTGCACCAGCGAGCTGGTGGTGGCTTATGAGCCCGTGTGGGCCATTGGCACGGGCCTGACCGCTACGCCCGAGCAGGCGCAGCAGGTGCACGCGGTCTTGCGTGCGCAGCTGATGGCCGCGAGCCAAAAGGCCAACCGTGTGCACATTTTGTACGGTGGCAGCATGAACGCGGCCAACGCGGCGTCTTTGCTGGCGCAAGTCGATATCGATGGGGGCCTCATTGGGGGCGCCTCACTCAAACCCGCCGATTTTTTGAGCATCGCCCAGTCGGCGAAGGCTTGAGTTTTATTTGGAGTAAACCTTCATGAACGTGATTTTGACCATTGTGTTGGCCGTGCAGATGCTGTCGGCCCTGGCCATGATTGGCCTGATCTTGATGCAGCACGGCAAAGGTGCCGACGCGGGCGCGGCCTTTGGTGGCGGCGGTGGCGGCTCGGCCAGCTTGTTCGGTGCTTCTGGCAGCGCGAACTTTTTGTCGCGCTCCACCGCGGTGCTCGCGACCTTGTTCTTGGCCAGCACCTTGGCTTTGGCCTACTTCGGCAATTTGCGCGCAGCCCCCAGCAGCAGCGGCAGCGTGCTCGAAGGCACCACCGCACCCGCAGCGCAAGAAATCCCAGGCGCTTCAAGCGCAGCGCCTGCTGCGGCCCCTGCAGCGCCGGCCGGCCAACAGGTCCCTGGTAACTGAAGTCCCGAAAAAACCCGATCGCCGTCAGGAAACTGGCGGTGATTCAGGGTAAAATCGAAGGCTGTAAACAAAACCGATATCCCTCTGGTTTTGTTCGCGGATTCAGACAAGCCGACGTGGTGAAATTGGTAGACACGCTATCTTGAGGGGGTAGTGGCGAAAGCTGTGCGAGTTCGAGTCTCGCCGTCGGCACCAATCTTTGGTCAATGGTCAAAAGCTGTTGGCAATGGAAGCAACCAAAATGAGTCTCGAGCAATACCTCCCCGTACTGTTGTTTATTTTGGTGGGTATTGCTGTTGGCATCATCCCTCAGGTGCTGGGTTATGTGTTGGGCCCCAATAAGCCCGACGCGGCCAAAAACTCCCCCTACGAGTGTGGCTTTGAGGCGTTCGAAGACGCCCGCATGAAGTTCGATGTTCGCTACTACTTGGTGGCCATTCTCTTCATCCTCTTTGATTTGGAAATTGCGTTTCTCATCCCTTGGGCTGTGGCCTTTGGTGAGATTGGCTTGACCGGCTTTTTGGCTGGCGTGGTTTTCTTGGCGATTTTGGTCGTGGGTTTTGCCTACGAATGGAAAAAGGGCGCCCTCGACTGGGAATAAGCCGCTCGACATCCGTTTTTCTTTTCCCCTGGATGAATCCGCACACACACTTCGGAGTGGCTCATGATTGAAGGTGTTTTCAAAGAAGGTTTCGTCACCACGAGCTACGACTCGGTGGTGAACTGGGCCAAAACGGGTTCCTTGTGGCCCATGACGTTTGGTTTGGCCTGCTGTGCTGTCGAGATGATGCACGCGGCCACCGCCCGTTACGACTTGGGTCGCTTTGGCGCCGAGGTCTTCCGCGCCAGCCCGCGTCAATCCGACTTGATGATCGTGGCCGGCACCTTGTGCAACAAAATGGCCCCGGCTTTGCGCAAGGTCTACGACCAAATGGCCGAGCCGCGTTGGGTCTTGTCCATGGGCTCATGCGCCAACGGCGGCGGCTACTACCACTACAGCTATTCCGTGGTGCGCGGCTGCGACCGCATCGTGCCTGTGGACGTGTACGTGCCCGGCTGCCCGCCCACGGCTGAGGCCTTGATCTACGGGATCATGCAGCTGCAGCAAAAAATCCGCCGAACCAACACCATCGCTCGGGCCTGAGGCCGGCGCTCTTCCTCACGATCTGGACCCCAAAGAACGCCCATGACCGAGTTTGCTGTATCCCCCGAATCGTTGATGCACACCCTGAATGAGCGCTTGGCCTCGTTCGGTGCGCGCCTTGAAATTGCCCGCGACGCCATGGTCACCGTGACCGTGCCGGCTGAGCACTACCGCGCGGCCTTGCAGGTCTTGCAACAAGACACCGCGTGTGCCTTTGAGCAGCTCGTCGACTTGTGCGGTTTGGATTATTCCGATTACGCCGATCGGGTGAATGAGGGTCCGCGCTACGGCGTGGTGGTGCACCTCTTGTCGGTGAGCCTGAACCAGCGCGTGCGCGTCAAGGCCTTGTGCCCCGATGACGATTTTCCGGTCCTGCCCTCGGTCAGCGATGTGTGGGCTTCGGCCAATTGGTTCGAGCGCGAAGCGTTTGACTTGTTCGGCATCGTCTTTGACGGCCACACCGACCTGCGCCGCATCCTCACCGATTACGGTTTCATCGGCCACCCCTTCCGCAAGGACTTCCCCTTGTCCGGTCACGTGGAGATGCGCTACGACGCCGAGCGTCAACGCGTGGTCTACGAACCGGTGTCGATCGAGCCGCGTGAGATCACGCCGCGCATCATCCGCGAAGACAACTACGGAGGCCTGAACTGACATGGCCGAAATCAAAAACTACACCCTGAACTTTGGCCCGCAGCACCCGGCCGCTCACGGCGTGCTGCGCTTGGTGTTGGAGCTCGATGGTGAGGTCGTGCAACGCGCCGACCCCC
Organism: Burkholderiales bacterium; assembly: GCA_041307965.1. Lineage (GTDB taxonomy): Bacteria > Pseudomonadota > Gammaproteobacteria > Burkholderiales > Burkholderiaceae_C > Hydrogenophaga. The sequence continues at coordinate 5,776 of JBFZCK010000201.1, forward strand.
ACATCGGCCTCTTGCACCGCGCCACCGAAAAGCTCGCCGAGCACAAGACCTACATCCAGTCGTTGCCCTACATGGACCGACTGGACTATGTGTCCATGATGAGCAACGAGCACGCTTACTGCTTGGCCATCGAGAAGCTCTTGGGCATCGACGTGCCGATCCGTGCGCAGTACATCCGCGTGATGTTCAGCGAGATCACCCGTTTGCTCAACCACCTGATGTGGCTGGGCTCACACGGCAACGACTGCGGCAGCTCGACCATCCTGATTTACGCTTTCCGCGAACGCGAAGACCTCTTTGACATGTACGAAGCGGTGTCGGGTGCGCGCATGCACGCGGCTTACTTCCGTCCCGGTGGTGTCTACCGCGACCTGCCCGACAGCATGCCGCAGTACACGGTGAGCAAGATCCGCAACGCCAAGGCCATGGCGCGCATGAACGAGAACCGCCAAGGCTCTTTGCTGGATTTCATCGACAACTTCACCCAGCGCTTCCCCAAGCTGCTCGAGGAATACCACACGCTGCTCACCGACAACCGCATCTGGAAACAGCGCACGGTCGGTATCGGTGTGGTCACGCCCGAGCGCGCGCTCAACTTGGGTATGACTGGCCCTATGCTGCGCGGCTCTGGCATCGCTTGGGACTTGCGCAAAAAGCAGCCCTACGAGGTCTACGACCGCATGGACTTCGACATCCCAGTGGGCAAAACCGGCGACTCTTACGACCGCTATTTGGTGCGCATGGAAGAGATGAAACAGTCCAACCGCATCATCAAACAATGCGTGGACTGGTTGCGCGTCAACCCCGGCCCGGTCATCACCGAGAACCGCAAAGTGGCGCCGCCTTCACGCGAAGGCATGAAGTCGAGCATGGAAGACCTCATCCACCACTTCAAGCTCTTCACCGAAGGTTTCCACGTGCCCGAGGGCGAAGCCTACGCGGCGGTGGAGCACCCCAAGGGTGAGTTCGGCATTTACTTGGTCAGCGATGGCGCCAACAAGCCCTACCGACTCAAGATCCGCGCCCCCGGCTTTGCCCACTTGTCCACCCTGGACGAGCTGGCTCGCGGCCACATGCTGGCCGATGCGGTGGCCATCATCGGCACCATGGACATCGTTTTTGGAGAGATTGATCGATGATCACCTCGACCCCCAACACCCCCGTTGCCGCGTTGTCGGCCGCCACCTTGGCGCGTTTTGACCGCGAAGTGGCCAAATACCCCGCTGACCAAAAGCAGTCGGCTGTGATGGCCTGTTTGGCCATCGTGCAGCAAGAGTTCGGCCACGTCAGCCCCGAGTCCGAGGCCGCCATTGCCCAGCACTTGGACATGGCGCCCATCGCGGTCCACGAGGTCACGACCTTCTACAACATGTACAACCAGCAAGCGGTGGGCAAGTTCAAGCTCAACGTTTGCACCAACCTGCCGTGCCAGTTGCGCGACGGCGGCAAGGCCTTGGCGCACCTGGAGCACAAGCTCGGTGTGCGCATGGGCGAGACCACGGCCGATGGCCTGTTCACCTTGCAACAAAGCGAGTGCTTGGGCGCCTGCGCCGACTCGCCCGTGATGCTGGTCAACGACCGCCACATGTGCAGCTTCATGAGCAACGACAAGCTCGATGCCTTGATCGACGGTCTCAAAGCCGCTGAGGGGAAAGCATGAGCCAAGCCAACGCTGTGATCGAGCGCTTTGTCGCCACCGGTCAAGAAACCTGTTTCCACGATCGCCACATCAACCCGCAAATCTATTCGGGCCTCAACGGTGCGAACTGGCGACTCAAAGACTACGAGGCGCGTGGCGGTTACGCCGCCTTGCGCAAAATTCTGGGCCGCGATGGGTCTGCACCCAACGCCGAGACCGGCGTGGCGGG
>JBFZCK010000202.1:0-3467 GCA_041307965.1 Burkholderiales bacterium
CGAGCGCTTCCAGCCAAACCCGTGTGCCCACACTCAAGCCCTTGATCAAAGCACGTTGGTCACCGACGGCGTAAGCCGTCAGGGTCAGGCTCAAGGCCAACACCAAGGGGCCCAAAGTCAACACGGCCCAATACACCAAGACCCGCTGGGTAACGCCACGCGGTCGGCGCACACGCCAAATGTCGTTGAGCTTGCGGTCAATGGTCATGATCAGCGCCAGTGCCGTGACCACAAAAAACACACCACCGGCCACCCCCATCTGACTGGCTTTGCTGACAAATTGGTTCAGGTTAATCATCACTGGCTTGGCGATCGAGTCCGGCACCATCGATGACACCAACCAACGCTGCAAGGTCACCTGCAGTTGGTCAAACATGGGCAAAGCCCCAAAAATGGCCAGCGCCACCGTGAACAAGGGCACCAAAGAAATCAGCGTCGTGAACGTGAGGCTGCTGGCCGTCAGGCCCAAACGGTCTTCGCGGAAACGCTCATACAAAGTGATGGCCGTGTTTTTCCAAGGGAAACGCTTGGTCTCGCGCCAGGTTTCTCTGGCCCATGTGAGCATGGGGGTGATCCGTTCTGTCCAATTCATCCCGGTATCATGCCACCAGCCCAACCGGGACTTCAGCCCAACGCCACATGAACGCCACACCCAACACCCCCTCAGCCCAAACCCAGCGCCAGATAGAAACGACGCGCCGCGTGGCCGTGGCCAGTTTGTTGGGGCTCATCGTCTTGGGCTTGGCCTGGGAGTTGTGGCTTGCCCCGCTGCGCCCCGGCGGCTCGTGGTGGGCCATCAAGGTCATTCCCTTGATCCTCCCGCTGGCCGGTTTGCTCAAAAACCGCATGTACACCTACCGCTGGGTGAGCTTGTTGATATGGCTCTACTTCACCGAGGGCATCATCCGCGCCACCACCGACAACGGTTTGAGCGCTTGGTTGGCCTCGGGTCAAACCTTGTTGTGTTTGGCCTTGTTCACCGTGAGCGCACTGCACGTGCGCATACGTCTGAAAGCCGCGGGTTTGGAGGCGGTGCGCGCCGACGCCGCCGAGCATGCCCGACTGAGCGGTGCGGCGGCCGACCCCGTTACACCAAAACAGCCATGAACCCTGCTGTGCTGCTCGACGCTTTGCGACAAGCCGTGGGCACTGCCCATGTGCTGACCCACGAAGACCCCAGCACCGACCTCAGCCGCTGGGAGCGCGATTGGCGGGGCCGCGCCCACGGTCGCGCCTTGGCCGTTGTTCAGCCCCAGAGCACCGCCGAGGTGGCGGCTGTCGTGAAGGCCTGTGCAGCGCATGGTGCGAGCCTCGTGCCCCAAGGCGGCAACACCGGCTTGGTCGTGGGCTCGGTGCCCGATGGCAGGGGCCAGCAAGTCGTGCTGAGCACCACCCGCCTGAACCGCGTGCGCGAACTCGACACCGCCAACCGCACCCTCACGGTGGAGGCCGGTTGTGTCTTGCAAACCGTTCAAGACGTGGCCCGAGAAGCCGGTTTTTTGTTTCCCTTGAGCTTGGCGGCGCAAGGCAGTTGCACGATTGGCGGTAACCTGGCCACCAACGCCGGCGGCACACAGGTGCTGCGCTACGGCAACACGCGCGACCTGTGTTTGGGTTTGGAGGTGGTGAGTGCCGAAGGCGAGGTTTGGCATGGCCTGAGTGGCCTGCGCAAGGACAACACCGGCTACGACCTGCGCCACCTCATGATCGGCAGCGAAGGCACGCTGGGCATCATCACCGCGGCCACCCTCAAACTGTTCGACACGCCCGCGGCCCAACTCACCGCTTGGGCCAGCGTGCCGTCGCTCTCGGCCGCGGTCGATCTGCTGGGTTTGGCTCAGCGCCACTTGGGCGCAGGCCTGACGGGTTTTGAGGTCATGGGCCAATTTGCCCTGTCCTTGGTGGACAAACACTTTCCCCAACTGCGCGTGCCGACGTGGGCCGACACCCCGTATGCGGTGTTGCTGGAGATGAGCGACACCGAGTCGGCCGAGCACGCCCAAACGCAACTCGAACAGCTGCTCGGCCAAGCCATCGAGGCGGGCTGCGCCAGCGACGCCATCGTGGCCAGCAACTTGGCGCAAGCACAGGGCTTTTGGCACGTGCGCGAAAGCATCTCGATGGCGCAAGCCGAAGAAGGCCTGAACATCAAGCACGACATCAGCTTGCCGATCTCGCGCATCCCCTCGTTTTGTGACGAGACCGATGAGCGCTTGGCACACACTTTTGCCGGTGTGCGCATCGTGAACTTCGGGCATTTGGGCGACGGCAACCTGCACTACAACGTACAAGCCCCGTTGGGCGTGGATGCGGCGGTGTTTTTGAGGACCCAAGAATCGGCCGTCAACGAACTGGTGTTTGAGCAGGTGCGCGCCCATGGCGGCTCCATCAGTGCCGAGCACGGCATCGGCAGCCTCAAAGCCCACACCCTGCCCGAATACAAAGACCCCGTGGCACTGAACTGGATGCACCGCATCAAGGCCGCGCTCGACCCCCAGCAGCGCCTGAACCCTGGCCGGGTGCTGAATAACAAGCGATAAACTGAGCCACCATGAACACCCCTGTCCGCCCCATCCGCCAGCAGTACGAAGACCTCATGCGCCATGTGTTTGAACACGGCGTGGAAAAAGGCGACCGCACCGGCACCGGCACGCGCAGCGTCTTCGGCCACCAAATGCGCTTCGACCTCAACGAGGGTTTCCCGCTGGTGACCACCAAAAAGGTGTTTTTGAAGGCCATCATCGTGGAGCTCTTGTGGTTTTTGCGTGGCGACAGCAACGTGAAGTGGCTGCAAGAGCGCGGCTGCACGATTTGGGACGAATGGGCCCGCACCGATGGTGAACTGGGCCCGGTCTATGGTGTGCAGTGGCGCAGCTGGCCCAAGGTCGGTGGCGGCCATGTGGACCAAATCCAGCAGGTCATCGACACCCTCAAGACCAACCCCGACAGCCGCCGCATCATCGTCAGCGCGTGGAACGTGGCCGAGCTCGACCAAATGGCGTTGATGCCGTGCCACGCGTTTTTCCAGTTCTACGTCGCACCACCCACCACCCCGGGCGGCAAAGGCCGCTTGAGCTGCCAGCTCTACCAGCGCAGCGCCGACATTTTCTTGGGCGTGCCCTTCAACATCGCCAGCTATGCCTTGCTCACCCACATGGTGGCGCAGCAGTGCGATTTGGATGTGGGCGACTTCATTTGGACCGGTGGCGACTGCCACCTCTACAGCAACCACTTCGAGCAGGTGCAGTTGCAGCTCAGCCGCGAGCCCTTGCCCTACCCCACGCTGCGGCTCTTGCGACACCCCGAATCGATCTTTGATTACGCCTTGGAAGACTTTGAGGTGGTCGACTACCAACACCACCCCGCCATCAAAGCCCCGGTGGCCGTGTGATCACGCGCCGCCAAGCCTGGGCTGTGTTGGCCCTCACGCTGATGTGGGGCGTGAACTGGCCCATGATGAAGCTCTC
>JBFZCK010000203.1:0-2563 GCA_041307965.1 Burkholderiales bacterium
CGCACCACCAAACCCCAATGCGTGCGCCGCCACAACCAAGCCAAGACCAGCAACATGGCCACGGCCATGCCCATCATGACCACCCGGAACACGGGGAACTGTGTGCCCCACGGCGTGACCCAATGGCCTTGCAGCGACTCGGGCAACGCCATGGCCACTGGGCCTTTGCCCCAGACCAGCTGCACCACCTCAAACACCACATAGGCCAAGCCAAACGTCACCAAGAGCTCGGCCACATGCCCCTGTGCATGCACCCGGCGCAGCACCACGGATTCAAACCACGCCCCCAAGATTCCAACCAACAAGGGCGCCACGAACAATGCGCCCCAAAAGCCCAACCACGGCGACAGGCTGTGTGCCGCGTAGGCACCCAACATGTAAAAACTGGCGTGGGCAAAGTTGAGCACCCCCATGAGGCTGTAGATCAGCGTGAGCCCGGCGCTGAGCATGAACAGCAAGAGCCCGTGGCTCAGGCCGTTGAACATGGAGAGGGCCAACCCGTCCATCAGGGGCGCTGCATGGTGCAGGTGCTGGGCTGGGCCACACGTTCGGCGGGCACAAAGCTCACCGGTGCAAAGGCAAAGCCGTTGTTGTCCCAGTCCACGTCGCCAGGCGGTGTCACCGCTTGCCAACGGGACAGCCACAAGCCGGTTTGCAACTGGTGGTCGTCGCGGCGCATCTGAACAGGGCCAGGCAATGCCGCCAAGCCCAAGCCCGCCAACACCGGTCCCACGCGGGAGGGCTCGGTGCTGCCCGTGCTCTCCATGGCCTTGGCCAACAGGCTCAGCCCGGTGTGCGGGGCCACGCCCACCCAGTTTTCGCCGTGTTCTTCTTTAAATTCGCGCATCAAACGCCCCAGTTCGCCGCCGTGCTGGCTGTGGTGAGTGGCCACCACGTACACCTGGGCTTGGGGAAATTGGGTCAAGGTGTGGGGCGTGTCGCTGAGCGCTGCGTAATAAGTGAACAGCGGCAGATGCAAGTCCGCGGCTCCCATGGCCTGCACCAAACCCGTCAGGTCGGGCCCCCAATTGCCCGTGACCACCGCTTGGGCACCGGAGTTGCGGATGCGGCCCACATGGGCATCAAACGCTTGCACAAAACCCAAGGGGTGCAACTCGTCGCCGACGATGCTCACATCCGGACGGTGGCGAGCCAACGCGATTTTGAAAAATGCCGAGACCTGCTGCCCATGCGCGTAGTTTTGGTTGAGCAAAAAGATTTTTTTGATTTGGGGCTGATCGCGCAAATACAGCGCCAAAGCTTCGACCTTCATGCCCGTGTCGGCATCCACCCGAAAGTGCCACGGGCTGCACTGCTCGTTGGTCAGCGCAGGGTCCATGGCGGCGTAGTTGATGTAGAGCACTTCACGCCCCAAGGAGCGAGCGTTGTGCCGGTTGAGGGTCTCCACAATCAGGTGGGCCACGCCCGAGCTGTTGCCCTGCACCACGTAGCGAAAGCCTTGGTCGATGATGACTTTGATGGCGTTGACGCTTTCTTGGGGCGAGCCGCGGTTGTCAAAACCCACGACCTGAAAGCGCACCGCGCCGGGGGCGGCTTGGGCGTTGTGGCGCTCGGCCAGCCATTGCCAACTGCGCAATTGGTGGCGACCGACCTCACCAAAAGTCCCGCTCAAGGGGTCAACAAAGGCGATTTTGACCACCGGGGCGTCGGGCTCGACGGGCGAACAAGCGGCCATCCACGCGGCCGCACAGGCCAGTCCGACAGCGCGCACGCACCTTGCCCCAGCGGCCCAGACGGTTGGATTCTTCAACGCTCGCATCCCAGTCAAGAAAACCCTATTTTAGGGGCCGCCCAACAGCAACCCGACACCCAGTGGGTGGATCGCGGCTGGTCCACAATCGCCCCATGACACCACTCGCCAGCGCTTGGACGCACCGCTACGCCGATTTGGGCGACATCTTTGCCACGCCCCAGCGACCCACCCCGCTGGCCGCCCCGGCCATGGTGGCCGTGAGCGAGTCGATGGCCGCCGAGCTCGGCTGGTCGGTGAGCGACGTGCGCAGCGAGGTCGCCACCCAAGTCTTGGCCGGCAACACCATTTGGCCGGGCACCCGGCCTTGGGCGGGTGTTTACAGTGGCCACCAGTTCGGACAATGGGCCGGCCAATTGGGTGACGGCCGCGCCATCACCTTGGGCGAGTGGCCCAGCGCGAGCGGCCCACAAGAAATCCAACTCAAAGGCGCGGGCCCCACGCCCTATTCGCGCCGGGGTGATGGCCGTGCGGTGTGGCGCAGCGCCATCCGGGAATTTCTGGCCAGCGAAGCCATGCACGCCTTGGGGGTGCCGACCACGCGCGCCCTGTGTTTGGTCGCCTCGCCCGAGCCGGTGCGCCGCGAGGCTTGGGAGTCTGCGGCCGTGGTCACGCGCGTGGCGCCGAGCTTCATCCGATTTGGTCACTTTGAACACTTCGCCCACACCGGTCAACACGAGGCGCTGCGCCAATTGGCCGACTTTGTGATCGAGCACTTTTATCCGCACTGCCGCGCAAGTGAGGGCAACCCCTATGCCGCTTTGTTGGCCGCGGTGACCGAGCGCACCGCCG
>JBFZCK010000204.1:0-3564 GCA_041307965.1 Burkholderiales bacterium
GCACCATTGAAGTGGGCTCATTGGCAGAACTGGTGCCAGTGCTGGACACAGTCAAAAAGTGTGTGGAAGCTGGCGAGCTGGATGCGCAGATTGAAGCTGCCAGTGCAGCTGTTCGCGAACGCTTTGTGAAATGACTACTCGCTTCTTCAGCGTGATATGCATATTGGACCTTGGGAGCTGTAGCCACTTGGGCAACTGCCACCACCAACATACGCATAACAAGCGGTTGAGCTAGACACTACACACATGCGTCCCTGTGAGCTGTAGCCGCTTGGACAGCCTTGCCCGCTAGGAACAATAAACACGTACTTGGCAGAACTAGATGAGGGCGAACAAGTTGACCCAGATGAGCTGTAGCCACTAGGACAACCTTGCCCACTTGGCGCAACGAATGGTTGAGCACGTGGGGGTGGGTTAGCACAACTGGCGTAAGCGCTGGACAAAAGCAAAAAGCTCATTGCAATTGAGGTGAAAAACTTTTTCATCTTGTTGAGCCTTTAAAAATTTCATCCTATATGACGCATTGAAGCTTGGCAAGATTCAAATTTCTTGGGGACTGGCTTAAATAGCTACATGAAGATCGCAGAAATACAAACAGAAGCCAAGCCACCAACACCAGCACAAGCCAAGGTCAAGTCCATGCAGCAGAACATTGACAGGCAGAAGCTGGCGCTGGCTCAAGAGCGCGAGCGTCAACAGAACCTCAAGCAAGCTGACAAGATGCGCAAGCTGCAAGCCAAAGCCAGCTCGTTTTGAGCGCTTGGATTGCTCATCTTTTTCAAGCCATCAAGGACAGAGATTTTGGGTGTTGTGCACAAGGGTGGGTGTGACACAATTGACCCCAACACAACAACCAAAAACACAAGGTTTTTAGCCAGTTTCAGCGTTGCACAAACTGTTGCGCAAAGATCTTTGACTTGCTAAAAGCTCCATAAACATTGGTGTCTGCAGTGGGTGGGTTAATCTTAAAATCCGCCGCTTTCCCGTGAGGGGGCGTACCGGTTCGATTCCGGTCCGAGGCACCAGCATCAGCCGGATGGTCCGGTTCAGTGAGTTCGTATGACCCGTTACAACGCCCCTTTTGAAATCCACGTGCACGGCGATGTGCCTTTGCGCGAGGACGTGGGGCATGAGCAGATCCAAGAAGCTTTGAAGCCCTTGTGGCAGTACGCCGGTGCGCCTTCTTTGGAGGCGGCGGCCAACAGCCATTTCGACGATGAGCCGGGTATCCGCTTGGACACCACCGATCACGTCTTGCGCATCTGCTGGACGGTGACGGGCGACGACGATTTTCGCCAAGCGGTGGAAGAGGCTTGTATGGGCCTCAACGACATCGCGTTGGCCGGTGCGGCCATCGAGGTGTCGTTTTACGATGCCGACTTCGATGAAGAAGACCCCGACAACAACGAAGACGCTCGCGACGATTTCATGATGTGTTTTGTGGGCCCCACGCCCGCGGCCATCATGCAGGTGCAGCGCGATTTGTTGGTGCACGACGTCACGCACATCATGGAGCGCCACTTCGACCCGAGCGAGCTCGGCGGTGTGGTGGCCAGTATCGACGCTTTGTTCACCCAGCGCTTTGACGCGCTGGTGAGCTCCATGCAGCTGGGCAAGCCGCCGCGCGGCGGGCACGGTGGCTCCTCGGGCCACGGCGGCCCGCGCAAACCGCGCCACCTGCACTGAGCTTGCCCATGGCCGACGTGCTCCAAGCCGGTGTTCGCCGACGCGAGGTCTGGGCTTGGGCCATGTACGACTTTGCCAACTCGGGCTACACCACGGTGGTCATCACCGCGGTGTTCTCGGCGTACTTTGTGGGCGGTGTGGCCGATGGCGCACCGTGGGCCACCTTGGCGTGGACGCTGGGCCTGAGCGTTTCTTACGCCTGGGTCTTGTTCACCATGCCCTTCATTGGCGCGTGGGCCGACCGACATGCCGCCAAAAAACGGGTCTTGGTGGTGACGACCTTGGCCTGTGTGCTGAGCACGGCGGCCTTGGCCAGTGTGTCGCCCGGCCAAGTGGCGTGGGCCTTGGCTTTGTTGGTGCTCTCCAATACGTTTTATGCCTATGGCGAATCGGTCACCGCGGCGTTTTTGCCCGAGTTGGCACAGCCGCACGCCATGGGCCGTGTGAGCGGCTGGGGTTGGGCTCTGGGCTATGTGGGCGGCATGCTCACGCTGGGCGTGTGTTTGGCCTACGTCTTGTCGGCGCAGGCGCGTGGTGAGGGGGCCGCGCAGTTCGTGCCGGTGACCATGCTCATCACCGCCGCGGTCTACGGCCTGGCCGCGAGCGTGACCTTTGTGTGGCTGCGCGAACGCGCCACACCCGTGCCCGCCAGCACCATCGCGGCGCGGGCGTCGGTGTGGGCGCAGCTGCGCCTGACCTGGCGCGATTCGCGCGACTTCCCCGATTACCGCCGTTTGTTGGTGTGCACCGTGGCCTACCAAGCCGGTGTGGCGGTGGCCATCACTTTGGCCGCGATTTACGCCGAGCAGGTCATGGGCTTTGAGCCGCAAGAGACCATGGTCTTGATTTTTGTGTTGAACATCGCGGCCTTTGGCGGCGCCTTGGCCTTTGGGCATGTGCAAGACCGCTGGGGGCATCAGCGCACCTTGGGCTTGACCCTGTTGGGCTGGGTGGTGGTGTGCGCGGTGGCGGCTTTGGCGCAAAGCAAGTCGGTGTTTTGGGTGGCGGCCGCCTTGGCCGGGCTGTGCTTGGGCTCGAGCCAATCGGCGGGCCGTGCCATGGCCGGTTTGTTGGTGCCCGAGCAGCGTTTGGCCGAGTTCTTTGGCCTGTGGTCCATGGCCGTTCGTTTGGCCAGCATCTTGGGTCCCGTGGGTTATGGCTTGGTGACGTGGCTCACCAACGGCAACCAGCGTTTGGCCATCGCGGCCACGGCGGGTTTGTTTGTGCTGGGTTGGTTCTTGCTGCGGCCCATCGACATGGTGCGCGGGCAGCGCTGCGCTCAGACCGCGGGGTTGGCCAAGGCGCAGTGATCGGCGCTCAGGTGCAGCCACCGTTGCGCCGCGCCTTGTAGACCGGCCAAGTCGCCGTTGGTCAACAGCTGCGTTTGCGCCTCACCGTCGGCACGGGTGCGCAGGGCGCCAGCCGCCTCCAGCAAGCGCCGCGTTTGTTGGGCCACCGGCTCACCCGTGGACAGGCATCGCACGTCAGCGCCGACGATGCGCTGCAAATTCTCTTGCACGAAGACGTAATGGGTGCAACCCAAGACCAAGGTGTCGATATCGCCGGGCTGTGTGCCGAAGCGGCCCATGGCCTGTGTGAAGCGCTGCAGCAATTCTTGCACGGCTTCATGGGCTTGCGTTTGTGTGTCGGGATGGGCGCTGTGCTCGATGGCCAAAGCCAAGCCGGGACAGGCCTGCACCACGAAGTCGGCTTGGCCTTCGAGGCTGTGCAACAGACGCTGAAACTTCTCGCTGTTCACCGTGCCTTGGGTGGCCATGACGCCCACACGGCCCGTGCGCGTGAGTTGCGCGGCGGGCTTGAGGGCGGGCTCCAAACCCACGATGGGCAGCTGCGGGTAGGTGCTGCGCAAGGCGGCGA
>JBFZCK010000205.1:0-3544 GCA_041307965.1 Burkholderiales bacterium
CTCAACGACCAATCCAACAGGGCTTCGCGTTTTTCAATCTTGTGCGCGTAGGTGATGCCCTCGATGGGCTGCACCACCGGGCGCAAGCCGCCACACGCGGCCAACTCCAGCGCCTCGACCATCAAGCGCCCACCGAGCACGGCCAGACGGTCGTGCAGGCTCGCCGTGGTGTCGCTCGGGGCGATCGACAAGGCCTCGCGCAAAAGCATGTCCCCAGTGTCCAAGCCAGCGTCCATTTGCATGATGGTCACGCCGGTCTCGGCGTCACCGGCCTCAATGGCGCGGTGAATGGGTGCGGCCCCGCGCCAGCGCGGCAACAAGGACGCGTGAATATTGAAACAGCCCAAACGCGGGGCGTCGAGCACCCACTGCGGCAGGATCAGGCCATAAGCGGCCACCACCATGGCGTCGGCGCGTGCCTGCGCAATGGCTTGCTGAGCGGCTTGGGCGGCCTCGGCATGCGCGCCGTTCAAACGCAAGCCCGTGGGCTGCGCGACGGGAATGCCGTGTTGCTCGGCGCATTGTTTGACCGCCGAGGCTTGCAGCTTCATGCCGCGGCCCGCGGGGCGGTCGGGCTGGGTCAACACCAAGGGGATGTCAAAGCCCGCGTCAATCAACGCTTGCAAGGCGACGCGGGCAAAGTCCGGCGTGCCGGCAAAGATCACGCGCATGCGGTCAATCCCGCTCGGCTTCGCGCTGGGCTTTGAGCAGCTTGGTCTTGATGCGGTCGCGCTTGAGCGGCGAAAGGTATTCCACGAACACCTTGCCCATGAGGTGGTCCATTTCGTGTTGGATGCACACGGCCAAGAGTCCTTCGGCCTCGATGGTGCGGCTCTGGCCTTTTTCGTCCAAGGCGCGCACCTTGATGCCCACCGAGCGTTCCACGCCGTCGTAAATGCCGGGCACCGATAAACAGCCTTCGTCGCCCTTGCGTTTTTCGTCGCTGGCCCACTCGACCTCGGGGTTGATGAGCACCAAGGGTTCGTTGCGCTCTTCGCTCACGTCGATGACGATCAGTCGTTCGTGAAAGTCCACCTGCGTGGCAGCCAGGCCGATGCCGCTGGCGTCGTACATGGTGGCGAACATGCGCTCGATTTGCTGCTGGATGCGCGCGTCCACCGCGGCCACGGGCTTGGCCACCGTGTGCAAACGGGGATCGGGGAAACACAGGATCGGCAGGAGTTCGGGCTTGCTCATGGGTGGGCCAAGAAAAATGGACAAACAGTGACCGCTCAGCGACAGCGGTGCGGTGAAGTGGGTATTTTCGCCGCTTTTGATCCGCCCTGCTGAACACGCCCCTGCGCGGCCCCAGCTTAATGACCAGCGAAGGAGGGTCAGCGTCATGCGCACCTGCGGTTTGAACCTGTTCATCACCTGGAGCCTGGCCATGGGCGGCGGCACAAGCGCTGGAGCCACCGAGCCTTGGCTGCTCCAGCCCGCATCGTTGCACGACGCGCCCCGGGTGGTGGGCGGCGTTGACCGGCGGTTGCTGCTGGGGCCTGGCGACGAGTTGGAGGTGCGAGGCCCCCACACCGAGCGCTTGGTGCTGGGCGAACGTTACCGCTTGGTTCGGTGGCGAACGCCCCAGCCCAGCACCGACGCCACCCCAGGCCCGCTCTGGGTGCAGGCCTTGGGCCACGCGCGCGCCGTTCGCACCCACGCCACACCAGCGGCTGCGTGGTTGCGCATCGAAGACGCCAGCGACGCCGTGCAGCAGGGAGACCTGGTGTGGTGGTGGCCCACTGAGGTGCAACCATGAACGCCGAGACTTTGGCCGCTTGGTTGCGCTTGTCGCTCACGCCGGGCGTGGGCTTTGAGGCGGCGCACCGTTTGCTGCAATCGGCCGGCTCGGCCGAAGCGGTTTGGACACAAGCACCGGACGTCTGGGTGGGCTGCGTGGGCCACACGCTCGCCGCCGCCTTGAGAGAGCCGCCAACGGACTGGAACACGAGCTTGGCGCGTCACCAACAATGGCTGGAGGCCAGCGAACACCACCACCTGTTGACGTGGGGCGACGCCGACTACCCCGCCGATCTGCTCAACATCCCCGACCCGCCGCTGCTGCTGTGGGTGCAAGGCTCACGGACGGCGTTGTCACACCCCTTGCGCTTGGCCATCGTGGGCAGCCGCAACCCCACCCCACAAGGCCAACGCCACGCCCAAGACTTCGCTCATGCGCTGGCGCAAGCCGGTGTGTGTGTGGTCTCAGGTTTGGCCCTGGGCGTGGATGCGGCAGCGCATGAAGGTGCCTTGCTGGGCCAAGCCCCCACCTTGGCGGTGGTGGGTACCGGCTTGGACCGCGTCTACCCCCGGCGTCACGCCGACTTGGCGCGGCGCATCGTCGCTGGCGGCGGAGCGCTCATCAGCGAATACCCTTTGGGCACGCCGCCCTTGCCGCACCACTTCCCACGGCGCAACCGCATCATCTCGGGGCTGTCCGAAGCGGTGCTGGTGGTGCAAGCGGCGCTGCGTTCGGGCTCTTTGATCACAGCCCAACAAGCACTGGAGCAGGGGCGCGATGTGATGGCCATTCCTGGCTCCATCCACGAAGCCCAATCCAAAGGTTGCCACGCGCTGATCCGCCAAGGCGCCAAACTCGTGGAATCGGCCCAAGACGTGTTGGAAGAATTGCGCGGCACACCGGTGCAAGCCGATTGGTTGGACGATCCAGCGGATACGCCCACAGCGCCCGACGACGCGGTGCTGGCCGCCATGGGTTTTGACGCCGTGGGTTTGGACGCACTACAAGCCCAGTGCGCTTGGTCCACCGAAGCCCTGCAAGCGCATTTGCTCAACCTAGAACTGGAGGGGCGGGTGGCCCGCTTGGCGGGCGGGCGTTACCAGCGCATCGAACGGGGCTGAGCCCGCCGATGCGCAACCGACCTCAAACGCTGGCGCCAGCGTTCGGGTCGTTGGGGTCGATGGCTTCTTTTTTCGTGTCGTTGATCAGGTCTTCGCGCTTGATACCCAACCACATGCCGATACCGGCGGCCACAAAAATCGAGGAATAGATGCCGAACAAAATGCCGATGGTCAGGGCCAAGGCAAAGTAGTAGAGCGTGGGGCCACCGAACAAAAGCATGGACAAGACCATGATCTGGGTCGATCCGTGGGTGATGACGGTGCGGCTGATGGTCGAGGTGATGGCGTGGTCGATGACCTCCACCGTGGTCTTCTTGCGGTAACGGCGGAAGGTCTCGCGGATGCGGTCAAAAATCACCACCGATTCGTTCACCGAGTAACCCAGCACGGCCAACACCGCGGCCAGCACCGCCAACGAGAACTCCCACTGGAAGAAGGCAAAGAAGCCCAAGATGATGACCACGTCGTGCAAGTTGGCGATGATGGCCGAGACGGCGTATTTCCATTCGAATCGCACGGCCAAGTAAATCATGATGCCGGCAATCACCATGCCCAAGGCTTTGAGGCCGTCTTCGACCAGCTCCTGGCCCACTTGTGGGCCCACGAACTCGGTGCGGCGCAAGGTGACCGTGGGGTTTTCGGCCTTGAGGGCCTTGAGCAACTCGTCGGCTTGTTGACCCGA
>JBFZCK010000206.1:0-5671 GCA_041307965.1 Burkholderiales bacterium
CCCGCGTGCCACAATGGTTTGATGAAACACCTCTTGTCTTGGTTGGCCTTGGTCAGCTCCCTGTTCGGCGCAGGTCACGTGCACGCGATTGAAGAGCCCGCTTACCGCGTGGTGCGATCGCACAGCGGTTTTGAGGTGCGCGACTATGCGCCGTACGTGGTGGCCGAAGTCACCGTGCCGGGCCCCGAGGCCGAGGCAGGCAACCAAGGCTTTCGCATCTTGGCGGCGTATATCTTTGGCAAGAACACGGGCCAGCAAAGCATCGCCATGACCGCCCCCGTCACACAGGCCACTGAGCCGGTGAAGATCGCGATGACCGCACCGGTCACGCAAAACGCCAGCGGCGACGGTGCGGGTTTTGTGATTCGCTTCACCATGCCCGCGGCCTACACACTGGCGACCTTGCCCCAACCCTTGGACGAGCAAATCCGATTGGTGGCCCAGCCCGCGGCGCGGTATGCGGTGTTGCGATTCACTGGGTTTTGGACACAAGCCAATTACGACGAGCACCTGCTCCAGTTGCAGACCCTCATGGCCGAGCAAGGTCAAGCCCCCGTGGGCGAACCGGTCTACGCCCGCTACGACGCGCCGTTTGTGCCGTGGTTTTGGCGGCGCAACGAAATTTGGATGCCGGTTCGCTGAATCCAAGTCCCTGAGCGTGTTCTTCTGGGGGTGCCGTAGGCAGTCACCCCAGCACCGACCTTGCCTGGGCCGGCTCCAGCGGCACCCTATCAGGGATTCCGAGCATATTCGAACCGCATGTTTCGGTTGTATAAACCCAAAAGAGAACAAAAACGAACGAAAACACACGCGACACCCGATTGAATGAGCCGACTTGATCTTCTCGAATGGGCCCTCCCGATGCACGAACATCCCCTGGATGTTTTTGTGGTCGGGGGCGGTGCGACCGGTTTGGGCGTGGCCGTGCAGGCCGCGCTGGAGGGCCGTCGCGTGGCCTTGGTGGACGCGGGCGACTTTGCGGGGGGCACGTCCTCGCGCTCGACCAAGCTGCTGCACGGCGGGGTGCGTTACTTGGCCCAAGGGCGCTGGCGCATGGTGCGCGAGGCGCTGCGCGAGCGCGCCATCGTGATGCGTTTGGCACCTCATTTGGCCCAGCCGCTGCCCTTCGTGGTGGCGCAGAGGCACTGGCTCCCGTGGGCCTTGGCCGCGGTGGGCCTGAAGTTCTACGAAACATTGGCGGGTCGCCTGAGCCTGGGCAAAACCGAATGGCTCGGTGCGGCCGCGCTGCGCCGATTGCTGCCGTCTTGGGCGGGCGTGGTCGCCGGCGTGCGTTATTGGGACGGTCAATTTGACGACGCTCGACTGGCCTTGGCCTTGGCCCGCACGGCGCAAGACCACGGTGCCTATGTGCGCAACCACACCCGGGTGGTGGGCTTGTCCGCTGGCCCGCAGGGCTGGCGCGTGCGTTTGCAAGACCGCTTCACGGGTTTGGAGCACGAGGTGCTCGCCAAGTCCGTGGTCAACGCCGCCGGGGTGTGGGTCGATGCCTTGCGCAGCTTGGCCTTGGTTTCGGCCGAGCAGCCTGAGCCATGCCCGCCTTTGGTGCGCGCCAGCCAAGGCGTTCACTTGGTGGTCAGCCGCGACGTTTTGCCTTTGAGCGAAGCGGTGTTGGTGCCACGCACGAGCGACGAGCGCGTCTTGTTTGCCGTGCCTTGGCTGGGCGCCACGGTCATCGGCACCACCGACACCCCGCGCGACGATGCGCCGATGGAGCCCCGCCCGATGGCGCAGGAATTGGCTTTTTTGTTCGACGAGACGCGGCGCTTTTTGGGTGTGGACCTGAGCCCCGCCGATGTGCGCAGCGTGTGGGTGGGGCTGCGGCCCTTGGTGGGGGCCGGTGACAGCCGCAACACCGCTGGGCTTTCCCGCGAACACGTGGTGCTGCAAGAGGCCCCCGGCTTCCTCACGGTGACCGGTGGCAAATGGACGACCTACCGCGCGATGGCCGAAGAGGTGATGGCGGCTCTGGTGGCCGCAGGGGATTTGCCCCCGGCGGCACGGGCAGCCCACACCGATCGCCAAGCCTTGCATGGCACGGCCTTGGCGGGGGAGGCCCCCGTGAGCTTGACGGCGGCACCGGGCCTGCATTTGTTTGGAACCGAGGCCGCGCAGTTGGTGCAAGCCTCCGGCGCCGAACGCTCGCTGGGCCTGGGCTTGACCGAGGCGATGGTGCGCTTTTGTGCCCGCCAAGAATGGGCCGTCACGGTCGAGGATATGCTCGCACGTCGTTGGCGCGTGTTGTTCCTTGACGCGCGTCTGGCCGAGCAGATGGCGCCCGCGGTGGCCCAATTGCTCCAAGATGAAACCGGCCTAGACCCTCAGCTGGAGGGGTTCTTGGCCTTGTGCAAACAATACCGACTCACCGATTGAGTCACTGATCGGAGAACCACTTTGAACCACACATCCAACGCCGTTCGTTACGGCATCATCGGCTGCGGCATGATGGGCCAAGAGCACTTGCGCAACATCGCTTTGCTGCCCGGCGCCAGCGTCACGCGCATTTTCGAGCCCGACGATGCCATGGCCCAAGGCAGCTTGGCCTTGGCCCCGGGCGCTCAACGCGCCGCGAGTTTGGAAGAGGTTGTCATGTCGCCCGACGTCGATTGCCTGCTGATCGCCAGCCCCAATTTTTGCCACGCTGAGCAATTGCAAGCGATCGCGGCCTTGCGCCCCTTGCCCTTGTTGTTGGAAAAACCCGCGTGCACCACCTTAGAAGATGCACACGCCTTGGCCGAATTGGGTCGCCACTACCCTGCGCCCATTTGGGTCGCGATGGAATACCGCTACATGCCGCCCGTGACGCGCTTGGCCGAAGAGGTGCACAGCCAAGCCCACACCGGCCCTGTGACCATGCTCACCATCCGCGAACACCGATTTCCTTTTTTGGTCAAGGTCGGCGACTGGAACCGCTTCAACCGTTACACCGGCGGCACCTTGGTCGAGAAGTGCTGCCATTTCTTTGATTTGATGCGCCACCTCACCCAAAGTGAGCCGGTGCGGGTGTACGCGTCGGCCTCGGTCGCGCACAACCACCGCGACGAGCGCTACCCCGATGGCACCCCCGACATTTTGGACAACGCCTACGTGTTGGTGGATTTCGCCAGCGGCCAGCGCGCCATGCTGGAGCTGTGCATGTTCGCCGAAGGCGCGCGTTACCAAGAGGAAATTTCGGTGGTCGGCCCTGTCGGCAAGGCCGAGTGTTTCGTGCCAGGACCGGGTCGTTTCTGGCCCGCCCACTTGGGCGAAGCCCCAGTGCCCAAAGTCGTCATCAGCCCACGACACCCCAAAGGCCCACGCGAGTTGGACGTGCCGGTCGACCCGGTGGCTCTGGCCGCAGGCGACCACAACGGATCAACCTTGTATCAACACCAGCGCTTCAACGCCGTGGTGCGCGGGCAGGGGCAGGTCGAGGTGGCGCTGGGCGATGGCTTGGCGGCGGTGATGATCGGCTTGGCGGCACAGGAATCCGCCCGAACCGGTCAGGCGATCAGCATGGTTGATGGCGATTTTTCGCTCAAAAGGCTGTGATCTAGGCATTAACCCGAAGACGCAGCCGAGGTAATTCCTCTATTATTCATACACAACTTCAGCAGCCGCTGGGTTGACCCAAATCAAAGTTCCCGGCACAGCGTTCATGGCATCAGTACAACTGCACAACATACAAAAGAGTTACGACGGCAAAAACAACGTCATTCATGGTGTGGACCTGGAGGTCAAGCACGGAGAATTTGTGGTGTTTGTCGGCCCGTCGGGCTGTGGCAAGTCGACGTTGCTGCGCATGATCGCGGGCCTGGAGAGCATCAGCGGTGGCGATGTGATGATCGATGGCAAGCGCGTCAACGACGAGCCGCCGCGCAACCGCGACATCGCCATGGTGTTCCAAGATTACGCCTTGTACCCCCACAAAAGCCTGTTCGACAACATGGCGTTTGGCTTGCGCCTGAGAAAAACCCCCGAGGCCGAGATCCAGCGCCGCGTGATGGACGCGGCCAAGCTGCTGCGCATCGATCACATGCTGGACCGCAAGCCCGCGGCTTTGTCGGGTGGTCAGCGACAACGCGTGGCCATTGGCCGTGCCATCGTTCGCCAGCCCAAGGTGTTTTTGTTTGACGAGCCCTTGTCCAACCTCGATGCTCAGTTGCGCAACGAGATGCGCACCGAGATCAAAAAACTGCACCAGCGTTTGGGCGCCACCATCATTTACGTGACGCACGACCAAGTCGAGGCGATGACCTTGGCCGACCGCATCGCCGTGCTCAGCGGTGGGCACAAGATGCAATACGCCACGCCGGACGAGATTTACAACCGACCCGCGGCCCAGTTCGTGGCCGGGTTCACTGGCAGTCCACCCATGAATTTGGTGGCCTGCACCGTCGCTGGCGGCATGGCCGATTTTGGCGCGGACGTCGGTGTGCGCTTGCCGCCCGAGTTGGCGCAGCGTGCGGCCCAGGCCAGCGGCCATGTGTTTGGCATTCGCCCCGAAAACGTCACCTTGGCCAGTCGAGGTGGGGTGGGTGAAGTGGCGGTACCGGCGACGGTGGTCATTACCGAGCCCTTGGGTGCAGAAACCTTGGTGACCTTCCAGGTCGGTGCGGTGGAGTTGATGGCGCGCTGCGCCGCCAGCTTCAAAGTCCCACCGGGCACCCAGCAAACGGTGTACCTCGATTCCGCGGCCATGCACCTGTTTGATCGGGACAGTGGTCAAGCCCTCTGAGGCGTATATTTTTCAGTTGTGTGTTTGTGTGTATCCCTTAATGGAGACAAAGATGAAGAAACGGCAGACTTTGAAGTTCGCGTCGCTGGCTTTGGCCGGCATGATGGTCATGGGTTCGAGCTGGGCGCAGCAAACCACCTTGCGCGTGTTTGTGGGCCCCAACCAGCGCCCCGACTTGCAAGCCAAGTTGTTTGAGCAATACAGCAAAGCCAACCCCAGCGTGAAAGTGGAGATCGAAACCGGTGGAGCCACGTCCGAGTTGCAGCGCCAGTACCTGTCGACCGTGCTCAACGCCAAGGACTCGGCCATCGACCTGTTCTTGATTGACATCGTCAACCCCGCGCAATACGCCAGCAAGGGCTGGATCGAGCCGCTGGACAAATACGTGGGCGGCCCATCGTTCTTGCGCAACGACTACCTGCCGGTGTACCAGCAGGCCAACGTCGTTGACGGCAAAGTGATGGCCTTGCCCAGCCAGGGCGACTCGATGTTCATGTACTACCGCAAGGACCTCTTGGCCAAGCACGGCGTGGCCGAGCCCAAGAATTGGGACGAGTTGGCCGCAGGCGCCAAGAAAATCATGGCTGCCGAAAAAGACGCCAACCTGCAAGGTTTGTCGTTCCAAGGTGCACCCATTGAAGGCGCGGTGTGCACCTTCCTCTTGCCCTACTGGGGCCAGGGTAAGCAATTCAACGACGCGGGTGGCAAGCTCACTTTGGACAAAACCGCCGCCGTCAATGGCTTGAAGATGTGGCTCAAGATGATGGACGACGGTGTGGTTAAGAAGAACATCGCCGAAGTCACCACCCCTGTGACGGTTAACGAATTCAAAGCCGGTAACGTGGTCTTCGCCATCAACTGGGGCTTTGCGTTTGACCGCTTCAAAGACGACGCCGATTCCAAGGTCAAAGGCAATGTGGGTGTGATGCCCTTGCC
>JBFZCK010000207.1:0-4008 GCA_041307965.1 Burkholderiales bacterium
CTGCACATCGGGCAGCGGCGCGCCCAAGGCCTTGAGCATGCCCATGCCACCGGCTTGTGAGGCGGGGAACAGCTTCATGAGCGTGAAGCCTTGGTCGCGCGCGCGCATAACTTCGCCGGGCGTCATCACGCCGGGCACAAAGGGCAGGCGGGCGTCTTGCACGGCTTGCACCAAGGCATCGGTGCAGCCGGGCGACAGGGCAAAGCTCGCGCCCGCGTCAATCACGCGCTGCACGTCTTCGACGCGGGTGACGGTGCCCGCGCCCACGTGCATGGCCGGCACGGCCTTGGCCACGGCGGCCATGGCGGCCAGCGCAGCGTCGGAACGCAAGGTGATTTCCATCACGTCGATGCCGCCTTCGAGCAAGGCGTGGGCCAAGGGCACGGCATGCGCCACATCGTGGATGACGATGACGGGCACCACACGGGAGACAAAAGCGGGGCGGGTGAAACAGGTGGTCATGGTCTGGGGTTTAGGCGTTGAACAAGGGCGAAGCACCGGTTTCGGCGGTGCTGGCGTGTTGGCGGAACAGGCCAAAGAGCTCACGGCCGGTGCCGTGGGCGTTGTGGCTGAGGTCGGGGTGGCGCACAGCACGAGCGGCCCACGTGGCCTCGTCGACCTCGACGTGCAAGATGCCGCGCTCGCAGTCCAGGGTGATCATGTCGCCGTCTTGTACCCGGGCGATGGGGCCGTCGGCCAAGGCCTCGGGGCTGAGGTGGATGGCCGCGGGCACTTTGCCCGAGGCGCCCGACATGCGCCCGTCGGTGACCAACGCGACCTTGAACCCTTTGTCTTGCAGCACGGCCAAGGGCGGCGTGAGTTTGTGCAACTCGGGCATGCCGTTGGCGCGTGGGCCTTGGTAACGCACCACCGCGATCAGGTCGCGCTCCAGCGCGCCGGCGTTGAACAAGGCCAAGAGGTCTTGTTGGTCGCTGACCACCACAGCCGGGGCACGCACCACGCGGTGCTCGGGCTTGACCGCGGAGACCTTGACCACGCTGCGGCCCAAATTGCCTTGCAGCAAACGCAGACCGCCGTCCGCACTGAAGGGCTCGGCCACGGGGCGCAAGACGCTGGTGTCGGCGCTGGTGCTGGGGACTTCGCGCCAAGCCAACACCCCTTGGTCGAGCCAAGGCTCTTGTGTGTAGGCCTGAAGGCCTTGGCCCATGACGGTGGCCACGTCGGTGTGCAGTAGGCCGTTGTTCATCAACTCGCGCATCAAAAAGCCCATGCCACCAGCGGCGTGGAAATGGTTCACATCGGCGCTGCCGTTGGGGTAGACGCGGGCGAGCAAAGGCACCACGGCGGAGAGTTCGGCGAAGTCGTCCCAGTCGATGAGCACCCCGGCCGCACGCGCCATGGCCACCAAGTGGATGGTGTGGTTGGTCGAGCCACCGGTGGCCAAGAGGCCCACGATGCCGTTGACCACGCTGCGCTCGCTCACGATGTCGGCCATGCACACGGCGGCTTGGCCCGTGCGGCCGGTGTTGGCCAAGGCGCGGGCCAAAGCGGCCTCGGTGAGGGCTTGACGCAACTCGGTGCCGGGGTTCACGAACGAGGAGCCGGGCAAGTGCAAGCCCATGATCTCCATGAGCATTTGGTTGCTGTTGGCCGTGCCGTAAAAGGTGCAGGTGCCGGGGCTGTGGTAGGCCTGGGCTTCGGATTCGAGCAGCGCTTCTCGACCGACCAAGCCTTGGGCGTATTGCTGGCGCACCTTGGCTTTGGCGTCGTTGGACAGGCCGCTGGTCATGGGGCCGGCGGGCACAAACACGGTGGACAAATGCCCGAACTGCACCGCGCCCATGAACAAGCCGGGCACGATCTTGTCGCACACGCCGAGCATGAGCGAGGCATCAAACACCTTGTGCGACAAGGCCACGGCGGTGGACAGGGCAATGACGTCGCGCGAGAACAGCGAGAGCTCCATGCCCGCGTCCCCTTGGGTGATGCCGTCGCACATGGCGGGCACGCCGCCAGCCACTTGGGCACTCGCGCCCATGCGCCGAGCCGCCGAGCGCAAGAGCTCGGGGTAATGCTCAAAGGGCTGGTGGGCCGAGAGCATGTCGTTGTACGCGGTGACGATGCCCACGTGGGGCGCGCGTTCGGCGTGGATCTTGAGTTTGTCGCTGGCGCTCAAGGCCGCGGTGGTGTGCGCCATGTTGGCGCAGCCCATGCCGGCGCGTTGGGGGCCGGCTTTGCGTTGGGCCGCCACCGACTGCAGGTATTGGGCGCGGCTGGCGCGGCTGCGTTCGACGATGCGTTGGGTGACGAGGTCAAGGCGGGTGTTCAAGGCGGTCATGTGGCGCTTTCAGGCGTTGGGTTCAGGCGGCCCACACGTGCACCGGCGCACCGCCGGCTTGCAACACGTAGGACACGGGGTGGTCGGCGACGATGCCCGCTTGGGCTCGGGCCAAGACGGCGCGTTTGGTCTCGCCTGCGATGGAGAGGTGCAGTTCGCGCGCGCTGCGCAGCGCGTTCAGGGTCAAGGTCAGGCGCGCATGGGGGGCGGTCGATGGGCGCACCCAAGCCACGCGCTCTGGGCTGCTCAAGGCCTGCGCCAAACCCGGGGCGTGCGGGAACAGCGAGGCGGTGTGCCCGTCCTCGCCCATGCCCAAAATGCCCACGTCCAACGGCCATGGCAGCGCGGCCAAACGCTGCTGTGCGGCTTGGGCCAAGGCCGTGAGCGCGGCATCGCTGAGCTCACCCTCGGGCAGGTGGTCAAAAAAAGGCACGAAGGTGGCCGCGGCGGCGGGGCCTTGCAAGAGGTGTTGGCGCACCAAGGCGGTGTTGCTGTCGGGGTGGGTGTGGGGCACACAGCGCTCGTCCACCAGCACCACCGTGACCGCCGACCAATTCAACGGCGATTGGCGCAAGCGTTCAAACAAAGCGATCGGTGACTTGCCGCCAGAGACCGCGAGCAAGGCGTGGCCGCGTTGCCCCAGGGCTTGCTGCAAGGCTTCAGCGACGTGTTGCGCCAAGCGCTCGTTGATCGAGGCGCTCATGCCTCTTCCACCCAAGCCGAACCCTCGCGCGCCATCAAAGCCGAGGAGGCGGCTGGGCCCCAGCTGCCGGCGGTGTAGGCCTTGGGTTTGTCGCCCAGCTGCTGCCAGCCTTGCAGAATGGGGTCGCACCAAGCCCAAGCGGCTTCGAGTTCGTCGCGGCGCATGAAGTGGGTCAAGCGGCCTTTGATGACGTCGATGAGCAAGCGCTCGTAGGCTTCGGCGCGGCGCTCGGAGAAGGCGGTTTCCAAGTCCAAGTCCAGGTTGACCGGGCGCAAGCGCATGCCGCTGCCGGGTTCTTTGGCCATCATTTGCAACTGCACGTGTTCTTCGGGTTGCAAGCGGATCATCAAGCGGTTGACCGACTGGCGCGGCGTGTCCGAGAAGATGGTGAAGGGCAGGTCGGCGAATTCGATGACGATTTCCGAGCGGCGCTCGGCCATGCGTTTGCCGGTGCGCAAAAAAATCGGCACGTTGGCCCAGCGCCAGTTGTTGATGTGGGCTTTGAGGGCCACAAAGGTTTCGGTGTGGCTGTCGGCTGGGACGTGGTCTTCTTGCAAGTAGCCTTTGGCCGACTCGCCGCCCGAAGCGCCCGCGCCGTATTGACCGCGCACGGTGTTGCTGGCCACATCGGCCACCGACATCGGGCGCAGCGAGCGCAAGACCTTGAGTTTTTCGTCGCGCACCGCGTCGGCGTCGAGCGAGACCGGGGGCTCCATGGCCACGATGCACAACAACTGCAGCAAGTGGTTTTGGATCATGTCGCGCATGGCGCCCGTGCCGTCGTAAAAGCCCGCGCGGCTGCCCACGCCCACGCTCTCGGCCACCGTGATTTGGATGCTCTTGATGTGCGGGCTGCGCCACAGCGGCTCAAAAATCGAGTTGCCAAAGCGCAGCACCATGAGGTTTTGCACCGTCTCTTTGCCGAGGTAGTGGTCGATGCGAAAGATCTGCGCTTCTTGGAAGTAGCGGCCCACCTCGTCGTTGATTTGACGCGCCGAGGCCAGGT
>JBFZCK010000208.1:0-2521 GCA_041307965.1 Burkholderiales bacterium
GGGCAGGGTTGGCGCCGCCTTGCCAGTCGCCCCCGACCAGCACGGTGCCGCCGCCCTTGGGGCCCGTTGCCGTGATGGTTGAGCCCGATTGCAGGGTGATGTGGTCGCCGGTCAGGAGCACGCGGCCACCGCGCTCGGTCATGCTGCTGGCGTTGATTGAGCCACTGTGGCGCACCACACCGCCTTGCATTTCGCTCACCGCCATGGCGGACAAAATCACCAAGCCATCCTCGGCTTCGATCACGCGGCGGTTGTCCACCAAGGCTTTCCACTGACCGGCCTTGACGCGGATGTTGGCCAGGCGGTTGCTGGGGTCGAGCTGCAGTTCGATCTGCTCGCCCGCGGCCAAGGCCACGGTGCCCTTTTGCGCAACGATCAGTCCTTCGTTGCGCACTTCGGGTGCCAAGAGCGCAATGTAGCCTTTGAGCTTGGCGCGCAGCTCGCCTTCGTTGACCACGCTGCCAGCGGCGCCGTTGCGATCAAAGCGCAGCAAGCCCGCCATGAAGTTGTCGTCGCTGATGCTGTGGGTGGTGGCAATCAGGCTACCGACGTCGACCATGCTGCCTCGGCCAAAAAACACGCCGTTGCCGTTGCTGATGATCACTTGACCCGGCGCGGTGATGCGGCCCAAGATGGTGCTGGCCTCTGGACCCATCACACGGTTGAGTGTGGAGGAGGTGCTGCTCGGTTGGTTGAAGTGCACTTGGGCGCCCGCGCCCACGTTGAAGCTCTGCCAGTTGACCACCGCACGCTGCGTGCTTTGGTCCACCACCATGTTGGCGCCGTTGCGCTTGATGCTGGCCTGACCAGCCGACACTTGGCCGCCGGTGGGCAAGGTTTGTGCGGCGGCGCGGTCCGCCACCAAGGCCCCAAATCCGATGGCCAAACACACCGACAAGAGGTGCAGTGCGCCGCTGAATGCGCTGCTGGTGCCGACCGTGGCGGTGCGGGTGCTTTGTGTTTTACCCTGCCCAGAGACGAGCTCGGACACCACCACCATGTGGCGGTGGACGTGGCTCCAAATGACTCGGCAGGTTTTGTTCACGTCAGAACGATTGGTTCACGCTGAGCCAGAAGCGGTCGCGCTTGAGCGTCCCGTCTTGGTCATTCCCCGTCTCAAGGGGGTTGGGGTTCTCGCCGTGGCGACGCGCAAAGGTGAGTTGGGCGGTGGTGCCGAAGGTGCTGGACCAAGTCAAGCCCACGCCGCCGCCTTTGAGGCTGTAGGACGTGGGCCCACCCGCTGACTCATTTCGTTTGGAGACCTGACCCCAGTCGTAGAACGGTGCGATTTGCCACGTGGGGCTCAAACGCCAACGCAATTCCAGGTTCAGCAAACGGCCCACGGGGCCACTGGCTTCGCCGCTGGGGTAGGCGCGCACACCGTTGGGGCCACCCAGGCTCATGTTGTCGGAGCCGTCCATGGCGGTGTCGGGTGTGTCTTGGCCTTGGAGCGCAGCAGAGAAGGTCAAGCCGCTGCGGATCAGTTGTTGGCGCGAGACCGACCAACTGACCTTTTGGTAATCGCTCGGGGTGCTGTCCACTGCAAAAGCGTCGGCCGATTTTTGGCTGTGGTGCAGCGACAGGCTGTAGCTGTTGGCGCCGCCGCCGAAGCGTGTGTCGAGCCAATTGCCTTGCACGCCCACTTGCGTCACGTCGATGTCGAACTGGCTGCGCTGTTCGATGGCACGGCTGCTGTAGTCTGTGGTTCGCCAGCTGGCTTGCAGGTACAGGTTGTGTGTGGACTGGCGCAGCACGGGGTAGCTCGCATCCAGGCCCATCGCATCGGCTTGTCCGCTGATGTCCTGCTTGGCACCCTTGTTGTCGGGCGTGATCACCTCATAGCGCATGGTGCTGAGGTGGGGGCTGAGCTTGATGCCTCGCAGGCCCACGGGCAGTTGGGCGCCCAAGCGAATGAAGTCACTGCCTTCGCTGTGCAGGGCTTGTGCGCTGAACGACTCACCCCAACCGAAAGGGCTGTTGAGGGCGAGGTTGCCCACCACGCGGTTCGCGCCCACCGATCGCGAGTTGCCGTTGTCGGCGGTCAGGCTCATGGCCGTCCATGGTTCTGGGCTGGTCAGCAGCAACACGTTGGAGGTGCCGTCTTGTTCGCCGGCCTCAAAGCTCGAGGCCACACGGATGCCGGCCCAGTCATCGGCCAACAACACACCACGGTCGACTTCATCGGTGCTGAGCAAGGCGTTGGGGGTCAAGGTCTTGAGCACGCTTTGGCGCACCCGCTCCAAGTGCACGCGTGCGGCTGGGTCGGGGCTCACCGTGACCGTGCCGAGCCGGCTTTCAACGATGCGCAGGGTGACGGAGCCGTCGGTGACGTCTTGAGCGGGCACCAACACACGCGTCACCCAACCAGCGTCTTGGTAGATTTGCTGCAGCAAGGCCGCTGCTTCGTTGATTTGTCGCAGGGTCAAGTTCACTTCGGTGAAAGGCTTGAGCCACTGCAGCAGGGTGGGTGTGTCGATGGCGGTGTTGCCCACCAGATCCCATGAGACCACGCGCACGGCGC
>JBFZCK010000209.1:0-2862 GCA_041307965.1 Burkholderiales bacterium
CACCAGCGGGTGCAGCGGCCAGTATCATAGCCCCCGACATGAACAAAACCCCAGCACCCCATTCCCGCCCGGCCGCCCCAGCGTCGCGCACCCAGCCACACGACCCCAGCCGCCCCTTGAGCGGCTTTCAGTACAGCCGAGCGCAGTTTGAAGGCTTGGTCGACGCGGCTCTCGCGCACGCCAAGGCCTTGGGTGCGGTGGACGCCGCCGCCGAGGTCAGTGAGGGCGCGGGCTTGAGCGTCTCGGTGCGCAAGGGCGAATTGGAAAACGTCGAGCGCAACCGCGACAAATCGCTGGGCGTGACCGTCATGCTCGGCCATCGGCGCGGTAACGCTTCCACCTCGGACTTCTCCATGGATGCGGTGCGCCAAACCGTGCAAGCGGCCTACGACATCGCGCGCTTCACCGCCGAAGACCCTTGCGCGGGTCTGCCCGATGTGCAGGACGTTGTGCAAGAGCAGCGCGACCTGGACCTGTTCCACCCCTGGGCCATCGAGTCGCAGCAGGCCATGCACTTGGCCTTGGCCTGTGAGGCCGCGGCGCTCAACACCAGCAAACGCATCACCAACAGCGAGGGCGCGGCGGTGTCGGCCCAGCAGTCGCACTTTTTCAGCGCCCATTTGCGCGAGGGTCAGACCCACGGCGCGGGCGTGTTCCGCGGCGGTTACGCCAGCTCGCGCCACACCCTGTCGGTCTCGCCCATCGCGGGCAAAGGCGCCGATATGCAACGCGACGCTTGGTACAGCTCCATGCGCAGCGCCCAAGACTTGGCCACGCCACAAGCGGTGGGCCGCTACGCTGCCGAGCGCGCTTTGTCGCGTTTGGGTGCGCGCAAGATCGCCACCGTGCAGTGCCCAGTGTTGTTTGAGTCGAGTTTGGCCGCGGGCTTGCTCGGGGCCTACGTGCAGGCCACCAGCGGCGGTGCGCTCTACCGCAACACCACCTTCTTGCCCAAGAGCTTGGGCCAGCGCGTCATGGCCGATCACTTGGACATCGACGAAGACCCCTTCGTCCTCAAAGGCAAAGGCAGCTCGCCCTTCGACGACGAAGGTGTGCTTGTGCAGCCGCGCCGTGCTTTGAACGCCGGCGAAGTGCAGGGTTATTTCTTGGGCAGCTACTCCGCCCGCAAGCTCGGCATGCGCACCACCGGCCACTCGGGTGGCTCGCACAACCTGAGTCTGACGAGTCGCCGCACCCAAGCGGGTGACGACCTGCCCGCCATGCTGCGCCAGCTCGGCCGCGGCCTATTCGTCACCGAGTTGATGGGCCAAGGCGTGAACTACGTCACGGGTGACTACTCGCGTGGCGCGTCGGGCTATTGGGTGGAGAACGGCGTGATCGCTTACCCCGTGCACGAGATCACCATCGCGGGCAACCTCAAAGACATGTTCATGGGCATTGAGGCGGTGGGGGCCGATGTCTACACCCACGGTGCCAAGACGGTGGGCTCTGTGCTCATCAACCGCATGCAAATCGCGGGCAGCTGATGCGCCCCGAAGCCCTGGCCCTGATGGCCGCGGGCTGTTGGGCCTTTTCCAGTTTGTTCTCTGCACCCCCGGCCCAGCGCTTGGGGGCGTTTGCTTTCAGCCGTTGGCGCATGTTGTTCGCCAGTGCGCTCTTGTGGGCCCTGGCTTGGCACAACGGCACGTGGGCTTCCTTGGCCAGCAGCGCTTGGTTGTGGTTGGGCGTCTCGGGCCTGATCGGTATTTTTTTGGGTGACACCGCTTTGTTCGCGTGTATGAACCGCTTGGGGCCGCGCCGCTCGGGCGTGCTCTTCGCCACCCACGCGGGGTTCTCGGCTGTGCTGGCTTGGTGGTGGCTGGGCGAGGTCTTGTGGGGCTGGGCCTTGCTGGGGGCGGCGCTCTTGGTCTCGGGTGTGATGGTGGCCATCGTGTGGGGCAAACGCAGCGACGAGGCCCACGGCTGGGAGCAAACCCAAGGGCGCTTGATCTGGGGCGTGGCCTTGGGCCTGTTGGCGGCTGTGTGTCAGTCGGTGGCGACCTTGATGCTCAAACCCCTCATGAGCACGGGCATCGACCCGGTGGCCGCGTCGGCGGTGCGCATGAGCATGGCCTTGGTCGCGCATGGGGTGTTGTGGCTGCTGTGGCGTGGGGCGAGGGCACAAGCGTCGGTGCGTGCCCAGGACCTGTGGCTGACCTTTGCCAGCGCGTCGGTCGCCATGGCCTTGGGCATGACGTTGATCTTGGCCGCCATGCGAGAGGGGCAGGCCGGGGTGGTGGCCATTTTGTCGTCGGTCACCCCGATCCTGATCCTGCCCTTGTTGTGGCTGGTCTACCGACGCCGACCCCCTTGGGGTGCGTGGGTCGGTGCGGTTTTGGCCGTGTGGGGCACGGCCTTGGTGATGGGGTGAGGGTTAAGGCGCGAGCGCGGCCTTGACCGCGGCCGAGACCATGCCCATGTCGGCCTTGCCCGCGAGCTGGGTTTTGACCGCACCCATGACCTTGCCCATGTCGCCGGGGCCGCTGGCGCCCAGCGAGGCCACGATGGCTTGCACCGCGCTGGTGACTTCTTCAGCAGACAAGCGCTCGGGCAGGTAGGCCACGAGCACGGCCATCTCGGCCTTTTCTTTGTCGGCCAAGTCTTGGCGAGCGGCTTGCTCGAAGGCGGCGATGGAGTCTTTGCGTTGCTTGATGAGCTTGTCGACGATGGCCACCACGGCCGCGTCGTCGAGCTCGATGCGCTCATCGACCTCTTTTTGCTTCATGGCCGCTTGCAACAAACGGATGGTGCCCAAGCGCTCGCTGTCTTTGGCGCGCATGGCGGTTTTCATGTCTTCGGTGATCTGGGCTTTGAGGCTCATGGCGGGCTCCTGAATAGAAAAAGCCCGCGGAGGCGAGCTCG
>JBFZCK010000210.1:0-5819 GCA_041307965.1 Burkholderiales bacterium
GTTTTGGTGTCTTTTTCCAAGGAGTTGACTCGGTCCACCAAATAAATCACCAGAACGAGCAGCAAGAGCAGCCCAATGGCGATGAAGGCAAGAAAGAGCAAGTCCATGGTGGGTTTCAGTCAGCGGTTTGGGCCGGCGGGGCGCTGGCTTCAGGTGATGAATCGGCAGATTTGCCGGAAATTTCATCCCGCAGGAACTGCAAGACCTCAAACGGCGTGTCCAGCTTGAGTTCGTACAAGCAAATTTGGTCGGCAATGAGTTGCATCCGATCGATGGCGGTCTTGGCATCGACATCGGTTTTTTGGTACATCGCACCCACGTTGAACGCTTCGAGTGCGTATTCTTCAGGCAGGTAAACCCAAATCTCTTTGTCGCCCGATTTGATCTGTTGAAAAAGACTGAATTCGGGTTTTTCAGGCTTTTCACCGTTGTTGATGGTGGCTTGAGCCACTTTCTCGAAGTAAACCGCGGTTTTCTGCGCACCATCGATAAAAGTTTTGTCCAAGTGAGCTCGGCACAACAGCCCCATGCGAATGCGTGCGCTGCGAGCTTCGCGCGTATCGGCCTTGGAAGAAGAAATTTTTTCAAACAAGGCTTGCGCTTGCTCTTTTTCGTCGACGTCAGCGTCTTTAAGAAATGAAAACATGGGCAAAAGCTTGTGGTTTGTGAAGAAAAGACGGCCTATTGTCTCAAGTTATTTGAAGTTGTTGGCGCAGCTTCTTGACTGTACCGGACAAAATTTGACTCACCCTGGACTCTGTAACCCCTAGGACTTCAACAATTTCTTTCAGAATCAAACCTTCGACGTAATACAGCTGCAAAACCATGCGTTCGCGCTCGGGCAAAGACTCGATGGCACCTTCCAAGGCATTCATCATTTGCGCCTTTTCGAGCACCACTTCGGGTTGGTTGTCGCTGTCGTCGGCCATGCTCATGACTTCGTCGGTGACCACCTCCAGCGAGTAGGTCTCAAAACGCTGCGCCGCGTCGCGCTCCTTGTGGTAACTGGGCAAGTCTTTGCCCATGTGTGCGGCGAGTTCGGCTTGAGTGGGTTGACGGCCCAATTCGGCCATAAGGGCGTGTACCGACGCGTTTTCGCTGGCGTTAAAAGCCACCGCTGAGCGGGGCAAAAAAGAGAGTCGACGGACTTCGTCGAGCATGGCACCCCGAATTCGCGTCAGGGCGAAACCCTCAAAGGGAATGCCCAGTGTGGGGTTGAACGAGCGAGACGCTTCGATCAAACCGACCATGCCCACTTGAACCAGTTCATCGACCTCCATGAAAGGCGGGATGCGGGCTTTGAGGTGGATGGCCACACGCTTAACCATGGGCATGTGGGCGATCACCAAACTTTCGTTGGTGTCCTCGACTTGCGCATACATGGCAACGGATTTGTTCATGTCGTGGGGCTCACTGTCCGTGTAACAGGCGGTTCATGAAAAACTGAATACGCCCAGAAGCGTGTTCAATGGAGGGCAGGTCGATCACAGCTTGAGCCAGACGACGGAAATCGCGCGAGCCGCTGCTGCCGGGCGCCCACTCCAACACCGATTGGTATTTCTTTTGGGCATCCACGATCAATTCGTCGGACTCAATCGTGCCGATGTAGCGAAGGGTGACTTGCAAGAACCGTTGACTGACTTCGTTGAGGCGATGAAAGAGTTGTTGACCGTGGGCTTGGCTTTGGGCCATGTTGGGCAAAACGTAAATCTCGTCGAGCGACTCTTCGGTCGACATGACCTTGATCAGACCGTAGGCGTCGGCAATCGAGGCTGGCTGATCGCACAAGACCACAAACCGGCGTTGGCATGCCGCCATGATCTGCAACACGGATGGGGATAAGCCGGCGGCCACATCGACCAACAAATAGTCCACAGGTTCGGTCAAGTCGTCGAAGGCGTGGATGATGGCCGCCACTTGTCGGTCGTCCAGCGCCGCCAGCTCGCGAACACCGGAGGCACCAGGCACCAAGCCCACGCCAGAATCGGTGCGCACGATGATGTCTTGCAGGGTTTTTTCACCGCGCAAAACGTGGCCCAAATTGAACGGCGCTTGGCAACCCAAGGCCAGCTGTGCATTGGCCAAGCCCAAATCGGCGTCGAGCAGCAACACGCGGTGGCCCTGTTTGGCCAAGGCCACGGCCAAGTTGACGGTGATGGTGGTCTTGCCCACACCGCCTTTACCGCTGGCAATGCCGATGACTTGGGGGGTGTTTTTTTTATCCATACCAAACTTTGTGATTGGCTTTGCTCAGGGCGAACAAGGCGTCGGGGGTGGTGGCAGGCGCCAAGGTCTCTTGCAAAGGTACGAGGGCCAACTCTACCAGCTCGGCTGGGTCAAAAGCGTTGGCTTTCGATGACAGTTTGTCGCCATGGCCCACCCAACTGATGGGCAGTGGGTGGGGATCGGTCAAGCGTTGCAACAAAGGCCATGCTTGGCTCGATTCGTCGAGTTTGGTCAAGATCAGGCTGCTCCAGGTGTTGGCGGGAACTTTGTCCAGGCGCTGCAACAGGCTGGCCGAAGCATCGGCGTGGAGCACGGCGTGCACATGAATGTTGCTGAGGTCTTGAGCCAGGGCTTGAGCGTGGGTGGTGAAGTCCAATCCTGGCGTGTCGATGATGATGCTGTCGTGGTCCTTGAGCTCCTCCAGCAGCAGTTCGAGGGTGGCCATGTCTTTGGCACGGTAAGCATCCACGCCGGCTTGTGTGGCCAGCATCTGAAGTTGGCTCCAAGCCCCGGCGCGCGTGTCGCTGAAGCTGATCAAAGCCACGCGTTCGCTGTGAAGGGCTTGTGCGGTTTGACGAGCCAAGCGAGCGCACATCAGCGATTTTCCTACGCCGCTGGGCCCGCACAAGGCGTGTACACCGCGCCAATCGGGGGCGGTTTTGGCTTGCGGCATATTGGTGACCAAGGTGTCGCGAATCAAGCCCACACCTTGGGCAGGGTTGTCACAGTTGCGCAGGGCGTCTGCGAGCAGGGCACGCAAACGTGCGGGAACACCCGTGTCTTGCATGGCTTGAGCCAAGGCTTGCATGCCAGGGGGCAGTCCCAACTGGGTTTGCCAAGCTTGCAATTGTTGGTTCCGCTGAAATTCTTGGCGCAGCATTTGAATTTCCTGACGCACCAAGTCCACGATTTCTTTGCCGCGAAGCTGCTGTTGGTCGTTGCTGAACTCTTGGGCACTGACCGGGGGCACGACCATCTCAGGTTCAATGCGACCGCTCAAGGTGTCTTGCATCGCGTCTTCAAACGTTTTGAAGGACATGGGGGACGCACATTGGGCTGAGGCGCTGTCTGCGCCGTGAAGGCGGATGTCCTGGTCTTTGGGGCTGCCCAACAAGTCGCTGGGCTCGCCAGCGATGTCAGCGGCCACGATCAACTCGGTTTGGCCATTGACTTGGGAAGAAGAGATGACCAAAGCGTCACGGCCGTACAAGGCGATGGCCTTGTCGTGGGCTGTGCGGGCGTCGCGGGCGAGGATGCGTTTGAGTTCCATGGTGTGGGGCTCTGGTGCTTATTGAAGGGGTTTTTCGGCAACGACGGTGTTGATCACCTTGACGGCTTGCTCGTCGGGGATTTCGCTGTAAGCCAGCACGGTCATGTCGGCCACTCGGTGACGCACGGCCTTGGCCATCCAGGTGCGAATGGCTGGGGCCACCACCAAGACGGCAGGGAAGCCATCGTTTTCAACCGCGCGGGCGCTTTCGCGCAAGGCGTTGAACAGGCGTTCGGCCAAACCGGGTTCGAGAACGACCCCGTTGGAGCCGTTGTTTTGCTGAATCACGGTGTGCAGCAACTGCTCCAACCCGGGGTCGAGCGTCATGACGTTGAGGGTTTCGCGGTTTTCGAGCAGGTTTTGCACGATCATGCGGCCCAGTTTGGGGCGGACCAAG
Organism: Burkholderiales bacterium; assembly: GCA_041307965.1. Lineage (GTDB taxonomy): Bacteria > Pseudomonadota > Gammaproteobacteria > Burkholderiales > Burkholderiaceae_C > Hydrogenophaga. The sequence goes on from JBFZCK010000210.1 coordinate 3,894, forward strand.
GCGGTCAATTGTTCGGGGTCTTGCGTGCGCACGCTGGCTTCGGTCAAGGCTTCGACGACGGAGCGCATGTCGCGGATCGGCACGTTTTCGCTGAGCAGGTTCTGCAAGGTGCGGGTGACCACACCCAAAGACAGCTTGCCTGGCACCAGTTCTTCAACCAACTTGGGCGATTTGGCGGCGACTTTGTCGAGCAATTTTTGTGCTTCATCGTGGCTGAGCAGCTCGGAGGCGTTCTCGCGCAAGACTTTGTTCAGGTGGGTGGCGATGGCCGTGCTGGGGTCCACCACGGTGTAACCCAAGGTGCGGGCGTAGTCGCGTTGCGAGGGATCGATCCACACGGCTTCCAGGCCGAAGGCGGGTTCTTTGGTTTTGATGCCTTCGAGCGTGCCGTAGACCTTGCCGGGGTTGATCGCCAGTTCGCGGCCCACCATGATGTCGCCTTTGCCACGCACCGTGCCGTTGAGCACGATGTGGTACGTGTCGGGGTTGAGGCTCAAGGCGTCGCGGATGCGCACGGCTTGGACCAAGAAGCCCAGTTCGGCCGAGAGTTTTTTGCGCACGCCTTTGACGCGGTTCATCAACTGGCCGCCGGTTTCGGGGTTGACCAAGGGGATGAGGCCGTAGCCGATTTCCATGCCGATCAGGTCGACTTGCTCCACGTCGTCCCAGTCCAGCTCTTTGGGTGCATCGGTCGGGGATGCCACTGCCGGCGCGGGGTTGTCTTCTTGGATTTGTTTGCGCAAGGCCATGTATCCGACGCCCGCGGTGGCGAAGGCCAGGAACAAGAAGATGAAGTGGGGCATGCCGGGAACCACACCGAGCAAAGCCAAAATACCGGCCGAAATGAACAAGGCCGAGGGGTTGGCCAATTGGCTGGTGGCCTGCTCGGTCATCGACTCGGAGGTGGTCACGCGGGTCACGATGATGGCGGTGGCCAGCGAGAGGAAGAGGGCGGGGATTTGCGCCACCAGGCCGTCACCGATGGTCAGCAACACATAAATGCGGGTCACTTCGCTCAAGGGCAGGTCGTGCGTGCCCAAGCCGATGGCCAGGCCGCCGACGATGTTGATGATCAAAATCAGCAAGCCAGCCAGCGCGTCGCCGCTGACGAATTTGGACGCACCGTCCATGGAGCCGAAGAAGTCGGCCTCTTGGGACAGCTCTTCGCGGCGTTTTTTGGCGGTTTCTTGGTCGATCACACCGGCGTTGAGGTCGGCGTCGATGGACATTTGTTTGCCTGGCATGGCGTCCAAGGTGAATCGGGCGTTCACTTCCGAGACGCGCCCAGCACCCTTGGTCACCACAAAGAAGTTCACGATCATCAAGATCACGAAGATGATGAAACCCACCAGGTAGTTGCCTGCAATCACGAATTCGCCAAACGAGGCGATCACTTGACCCGCTGCTTCTGGGCCGGTGTGGCCATCGACCAAAATCACCCGGGTAGAAGCCACGTTCAGAGCCAAGCGCAGCATGGTGGCGAACAACAGGATGGCGGGGAAAGAAGAAAATTCCAGCGGTTTTCGGGTGCTGATGGCGATCATGATGATCACCAAGGCCACCACGATGTTGAACGTGAACAGCAAGTCCAGCAGCAGGGGCGGCAAGGGCAAGACCATCATGGCCATGATGAGCAGGACCAAGCCGGGTATGGCCAAGCCCGCCGGATCGAATCGGCCGATGTTCTGTCGAAGGATTGACAGGCTGTTGTTGATCATGGTCTTTGTGTCTGGGTAAGCGAGCGTTATGCCCGGTTTGAAGTCCTTCATGCAATACCCGTGCCACCCGATTCGACACCACCGACCGAAGCGGCAAACTCCTGCCGGTCATGCTTCTTGCTTATTGGGTTGACCGAGGCGCTGGCGGTGGTTCGCACAACAGGGCGCCCGGGTACACACATGAAGCTTGATGTTTTATCGGTTTTGC